>DATDII010000190.1:0-21668 GCA_036521135.1 Candidatus Dormiibacterota bacterium
GGAGGTGGCGACCGGCCGGCTCCAGGCTGCGGAAGAAGACGTTCGGCACCGAGGAGAGGATGTGGAGGTGCTTGCTGTGGGCGAGGTAGACGCCGAAGCCGGCGATGAGCAGGAGGTGGGCCCAGAGGAAGAACTCATGCCAGGCCCAGATCCCCTGACCCCGGACCCCCCGGAAGAGCTGGGCCAGCGCCGCCGACACGGGCCGGAGGTTGACCAGGTGGTCGGTGCCGCTGGCGATCTGGGTGGCGTAGAGGCCGAGCTGGGTCAGGATCACCAGCGCGATCAGCACCAAGATCCAGGTGGCATCGCCGCGATGGCTGCCCTGGAACCGTCTCGGCCGGAGCAGGTAGCGGTTGAGCCCGGCGACCGCGAGCCCGGTCAGGACCGCGACCGCGAGCAGCTCCTGGGCGAAGGCGACCGGGCCCCACCAGAGCTGCTGCTCCAGGTTGAGGGGCGGGACCAGAGCCTCCAGGCCGGCCTCGAGGATCTCCAGGTTGAGGATGACGAAGCCCCAGAAGATGAGGAAGTGAGCCAGCCCGCTCAGGGGCCAGCGGAGGAGCCGGCGCTGGCCGAGGACGAAGACCACGAGCCCCCAGAGGCGGGCGCCGAGGTGGTCCCAGCGCCGCTCCGGCTGGGCCGCCTCCATCGAGCGCAGCAGCGGTCCGAGCCTGCTCGCGAAGAGGAACCCGGTCAGCTCGAGCAGGAGCAGGAGGGCGACCGGGTTGAGCCAGATCACGGGCGGTCGAAGGCCACGGCGATCAGGAAGAGGGCCAGGCCGAGCACCAGGACCAGGGCGGTCAGGGCCCAGAACCAGCGGGGCTCCTCGATCCAGAAGGGTCCCCGGCGCTGACGGGCCCCGTCCACGCTGAGGTTGGGGTCGTCACCGGGCGGGCGAGCGCCGCCCGGGCTCTGCTGGCTCACCTGGGCAATGGTATGGACTGAGGAGCGCCCGACCTATGAGGCGGCCAGGTGCCGGCCTACCGGCCGGACCAGACCGCCCCTCGCTTCTCGAGGAAGGCGGTGATGCCCTCCTTTGCGTCGGCGGTCCGGAAGGTGGCGTCGAACTCAGCCAGCTCGGCCGCCAGGCCAGCGGGGAGCGGCTGGTCGAGGCCGGCGCTAACCGCCCGCTTGATCGCGGCCAGCGCCAGCGGGGCCAACTCGGCCAGGCGCTGGGCCAGCGCCCCGGCCTGGGTCCGAAGCTGGGCCGGCTCGGCCACCTGGTTGACCAGGCCGAGCTCCAGGGCCCGCTCCGCTCCCAGCTGCTCGCCGGTCAGCAGCAGCTCCAGGGCCCGCCCCCGCCCGACCAGTCGGGGCAGGCGCTGGGTCCCGCCCCAGCCGGGGATGATCCCGAGCAGGATCTCGGGCTGGCCCAGCTTGGCGGCTGAGCTGCAGACCCGGAGGTCGCAGGCCATGGCCAGCTCGAGACCGCCCCCGAGGGCAAAGCCGTTGATGGCGGCCACGATCGGGTAGCGCTGCCGCTCCATCTCGAGGGTCAGGCGCTGGCCGTCGGCGATCTTGGCCCGGGTACCCTCGGGCCCGAGGCTGAGGAACTCCCCAATCTCGGCGCCGGCGACGAAAAAGCGCTCCCCGGCCCCGGTCAGGACGGCCGCCCCCAGCCCGGGATCCCTTGCCACCTCGGAGAAGGCCCGATCCAGGCCCTCCAGGACCGCCTGGCTCAGGGCGTTGGCCGGTGGGTGGTCGATGGTGATCCAGGCCACCCGGCCCTCCCGCTTCAGACTTACCGGATCGTTCGTCTCCGCTGCCTCCACTGTTTAGCCGCCACACCCGATCGCCTTGTGTAGGCTAGCTCTGTGGCCGACCCGGAGGCGCCCTTGGATGCGGCCGACATCTCGCTGCCCCCGGCCGACGAGTTCGCTGGGCTCTCCGACCAGCAACTCCACGAGCTGGTGCTGCTGGTCCAGTCCGCCGAGCGCCGGATCCGGGAGCAGATGGCCCCCTTCCAGAGCCGGCTGACCCGGCTCCTCGGCGACGCCGCCGCGGTCCACACCGAGGTGCGCCGCCGGGAGCGCCAGCGGACCATCCAGCAACGCCAGCAGGTCCGTGAGCAGGTCAAGGAGGGCGAGGCACCCTCCCTGGCCCAGATCATCGAGGCGGCCGATCAGCCCGCCTTCGGTGAGCCCGCCTTCACCGAGCTCACCTTCCTGCTGGGAAGTGGTGGGATCGTCGCTCTCGGCTACCCGGGCTCCCAGACCCCGAGCCTGCAGATGACCGATGGCAGCGCCATCTCCCAGGTCACCACCCTGGCTGAGGCCCGGGAGCTGTACCGGCAGGGCTGGGAGATCGGGGTACCCGCCCGGCGGGGGGTGCGGGTCCACACCCCGGGCACGCGGCTGGAGCGGCTGCTCGACCCCGACGCCTGCTTCGTCCGGCCCGGCCAGAGCGAGGGGCCGGGTCCAGGAACCCGATGAGCCGGGTGATCGGGCTCACCGGCGGCATCGGCAGCGGCAAGTCGACCGTCGCCCAGCTCCTGGCCGAGAGGGGCGCCTGGATCGTCGACGCCGACCAGCTGGCCCGGGCCGTGGTCGGCCAGGGCAGCCCCGCCCTGGCCGAGATCGCGGAGGCCTTCGGGCCGGGCATTATCGAGAGTGACGGCTCCCTCGACCGGGCCCAGCTGGCCCAGCTCGTCTTTGCCGAGGACGAGGCCAGGGAGCGCCTCAACCGCATCGTCCACCCCCGGGTCCTGGAGCTGAGCCGAGAGGAGATCCGCCAGGCGGAGGGGGCGGGTGCCGGGCTGATCGCCTACGACGTCCCTCTGCTCTACGAGACCGGCAGGGAGGATGAGTTCGATGGCGTCCTGGTGGTCTGGGCCGACCCCCAAACCCAGCTGCTCCGCATCTGCCGCCGGACCGGGCTCAGCGAGGCCGAGGCCAAGCAGCGGATCGCGGCCCAGATGCCGCTCAGCCGCAAGCGCGAGCTGGCCACCTGGGTGATCGACAACGAGGGCAGCCCGGAGCAGACCCGGGCCCAGGTCCAGGCGCTCTGGGACGCCGAGCTGGCGCCGGGTCCGTGATCGACCGGGGAGGGCGCCAAGCGGAGGGACGGGTTGCGCTATGCTCGGCGAACAACTGTGCCCGGAGCTAGCGACTTCTGGATCAAGGTGCCCAACCCCTTCTGGGGGGTGGAGACGGTTGGCTTCAGCGTCCGCTACCCGAGCCAGCCCGAGTCGTCGGGCCTGCCCGACATCCCCTTCTTCGTCGAGGGCGACGCCCAGTCACTTGCCTCGCTCGACGACCCGCTCCGCCTCTTCCCTGAGCGCCAGCGATTCGTCGACTGCGAGGACCTGGGCGAGGCCTACAGCTGGACCAACCCGATCAAGCTCACCGACGAGGTCACCGTGATGGCGCTGCGGGACCGGAGCCTGGCGGCCTCGACCCCCGATCCCCGCCGGGCCCTGCTCAACCGGCTCGCCAACCAGATGGCCCTGCTCGCCCTCCCCTTCCTGCGCGACTGCGTGCGGGTGGCCGGGCTCCGGCTGAGCAACCCGATCTCGCTCAGGATCGGCTCCGACACCATCTCCGAGGTCGCCCTCTCGCTCTCCCTGGCCGACATCGTCGCCGAGAACGGCCGCCGGGCCCTGGCCGAGCTCTAGGGGGGCGCCGGCTAAGCCTCCCGGCTCTGGAAGCTGAAGACGCCGAGCCCGAGGACCGCCACCAGCCAGATTGCGACCCAGATCAGGTACCAGACGGTCGGGCCGGAGGCGGACTCGAAGGAGCTGTTGAGGCCGTGGGTCGCCGCCGAGGCGAAGGACGAGGGCTCCATGGCGTAGACGGCAGCGTGCCAGAGCCCGTCGGTGGGCACCAGGAAGTGGGTGATCACCCCCACGTTGGAGATGGCGGCGTTGTGGAAGACCTGGCCGAACGCGCCCGCCACCCCGCCCAGCCACATCGCCCCGAAAACGATCACGGCGATCACCCCGGCGGTGATCGCAGAGATCCTGGTGCTGAGGGCCAGGGTCAGGGTGAGCAGGACCAATCCCTCCACGAAGAGCCCGGCCTCGGCCGCGACCGGCTGGGGAGGCCAGAAGCCGGTGGTCCACCTGACCAGGGCGAACTCCAGGGTGGTCGAGACCACGGTGTAGACCGCGATCGGGAACGCCAGGCCGAGCCAGCGGCCGAGCACCAGCTCGACCCGCCGCAGGGGCCGGGCCAGAAGCCCCTGGGCCACCCCCGACTCCAGCTCCCCGGCGACCGCGGGGGCGGCCAGGAAGGCACAGGTCAAGGCCAGGACGAAGCTGAACATGAACATCACCAGGAGGAGGAGCTGGGCGGCCGCGGCATGGACCTCGCCCGGGGCCAGGCGCTGTCCCCCCAAGTGGAGGGCGGGTACCCGGGAGAAACCCCAGCCGGAGACGCCGATCACGATCGCCGTGAGCGCCAGCAGGGCGAGCACCAGCTTGCGCCGGACCAGTTCCCGCCAGGTCAGGCTGGCGATCACCCAGGTGGCCATCAGCCGGCCTCGATCAGCTGGAGGAAGCGCTCCTCCAGCGTCTGCTGGCCGGGATCGACGGCGTAGACCCGACCGCCCTCGGCCACGATCGAGCGGACCAGCTCGGGGACCCGGTCCGCGCCGATCCCGGCAACCGTCAGCCAGCCCTCGTCCTCGGTGACCACGCCGAATTCGGCAAGGCGCGGGAGGGCGTCGGCGGGGAGCCCAGTACAGCGGACCCTGACCTGGGAGCTGGCGAGGAGCTCCTCTAGCCGCCCGGCGGCTATGACCCGGCCCCGGTCTACCACCGCGACCTGGTCGCAGACCTGCTCCACCTCGGAGAGGAGGTGGGAGTTGAGGAAGACCGCCACCCCCCGATCCCGGAGCCCGCGCACGATCTCGCGGACGTCGTGCCGGCCGACCGGGTCGAGGGCGGAGGTCGGCTCGTCGAGCAGGACCAGCTGGGGCTCGCCCAGGAGGGCGACCCCCAGCCCCAGCCGCTGCTGCATCCCCTTGGAGAAGCCGGCGACCCGGTCGTCCCCGCGCTCCGCCAGCCCCACCGTAGCGAGCGCGCCGGCAATCGCCGCGGGCCAGGCCGAGCGCTCGAGCTCCGCGAGCCGGCAGTGCAGCGCCAGCACCTCCCGCGCGGTCAGCCACGCCTGGTAGCGGAAGAGCTCGGGCAAGTAGCCGACCTGGCGCCGCGCCTCCAGGCTCCCGATCGGGGATCCCAGCATCATCCCCTCACCTGAGGTGGGCCGGGCCAGACCCAGGAGCAACTTGACGAGGGTGGTCTTGCCGGCCCCGTTGGGACCGAGGAACCCGAACACGCCGCCTCTGGGCACCGACATGGTCAGACCCGTCAGGGCCGCGGTGGCGCCGTAGTGCTTTGTCAGCTGGCTGACATGGATCGCCGGGCTCAGCTCGGCCCCCTCGCTCGGCGCCGGGTGGGCCCCAGGCTCCGCCGCCAGGGGCTCGGTCGCCGCCTCAGCCACGGGCCAGCGCCAGTGACGTGTCGGCGTCCACCAGGCCGCCCACCGCTCGGACCACCCCTCCTGCCTCCCAGACCACCGCCGAGGCGAGGGGGCTGGCGGCGGCGAAGAGGACGCCCCGGGCGCCGTCGACCGTGGTCGGCTGGGACTGGCCGAGGTCGCTGAGGACCGGTATCGGCAGGCTGGTGACCGGGTCGCCCAGGTGGCGGATCGCCGTCGCCAGCGAAGGTGGCAGGAAGGGCAGGCTGAGGAGGTAGCTCTCAAGCTCGGCCACGGTGACCCCGGTCGATGCCAGAACCGGCGGCTTGACCGCCAGGAGCGCCAGGGTCGGGACGCTCGAACCGGAAACCTTGGTGGGCGCGCCGCCCTTGCACGAGGAGCCGGAGGCGCAGGCCGACGAGCGCTGGCGACGCACGCCGAAGAGGTCTCCCAAGGACTCGCCACTGGACCCGTAGGTGATCACCACCCCGGGTCCGACCGACTCCCGGAGCCGGGAGCCGTCGAAGCCGGCCGGCAGGGCCGGCAGGGTGACCCCGGCCGCCAGGGCGGCGGCGCGGGCGCGGGCCGAGCTGAAGGTGAAGGTTGAGCTCCAGCGCGGGACCAGATAGTAGTGAGGAGCCCCGGTCACCCCCGCGGGGACCGGGCTCGGCGCGCTCAGAGTCACCCCGGCCGCCGCCTCGGCGGCGGCTAGGGTTGGTTCCGGGGTGAGCTTGAGTTCTGGCGTGCCCGTGAGCCGGCCGAACTCGCGAAGATGCGGCAGGGCCAGCAGCTCCGCCCGCGTCACCGGAAGCGCCGCCACCTTGGTGGGCGCGAAGATCTGGGTCCACTTGACTCCGGCCACGGCTGTGCCCATCCCGGCCCCCACCAGGAGCAGGGCGAGCGCCCCGACCGCGGCCGCGGGCCGGCCCGGGTGGACTAATCGCCTGGGCAGGCGGGCCCAGGAGGCTGGCCGCCGGGCCGGGTCCGCGGTCCGCAGACGGCGCTGAGTCGCCGCCCAGGCCGAACGTGGGTCCAACTCGAGCTCGGCTTGCGGCGGGAGCAGCCGCTCGACCGCCGCGCCGTCGGCCGTCACCAGCAGCCACCGCGAGGAGCAGCGGGGGCAACCGAGCACGTGCCGGCGGACCTGGTCCGGCACGAGCCAGGGCTCGTCGACCATCCGCCGAATCAGCCCGTCAGCCGGGTGGAGCAATGTGATCACGATCAACCTCCTTGCGCAGGGCCAGCTCGGCGCGACGCAGGCGCGCCCCCACCTGCCCCGCAGGGATCGAAAGCGCATCCGCGACCTCGGCGTAGGAGAGGCCGCTGTAGCGCAGCACCAGGATCGCCGCGTGGTGGGGCTTGATCCGGCCCAGGGCCGCCCCCACCTCGCGCCGGGTCTCGCTGGCAAGGACCGCCGACTCCGGACTGTCCCCGCCGGTGGACTCGAGCCGCACGACCTGTTCCCGACGGAAGCGGCGCCGATCAGAACGCAGCCGGTTTAGGGCCAGATGGGCCGCCGCCAGGCGAAGCCAGCCGGCGGCGGTCTGATGCCCCAACGGATGGCGGAGGTGAAAGTCGAGAAAGACCTCCTGGGCGACGTCCTCGGCCGCCGCCCGCTCCAGCAGGACCCGGGCCGCGACCCGGACCACTCCCGCGTACTCGGCCCGGAAGAGGGCCTCGAAGACCTCCTCGGTCGCCGCCTGGGGGCGACTCAGGGCGGGATCCCGGCCCACTCTCAGCGGCTGGGGGGCGGCGAGGCCCCGGGCGGTGCTGTCCACACCACCTTCAGCACCACCGCCGGCGGAAATGGGACATCCGTCATCCTGCACCGACCTGGTCCGAGGACTGCCCGCCGCAGCCGCGGAGCCGACCCTAGCCGGAGGGGCTGGACGACGGGGTGGCTGTTGCGCTCGCCTTCGGGGTTGCGCTCGGCTTGGGGCTGGCGATCGGGGTCTGGACGATCACCTTGGCTGTGGGACAGCCGAAGGGCACCGCCTTGATCGAGGCCGATGGGGTCGGAGACGCCGACGTGGACGCCTGAGCCTGAATCACGATCGGGGTGGTCGTGGGGCAGGGCGGTGCGACCGGGATCGGGGTCGGCGAGATCGCCTTGACCACCAGCGCCACCAGCACGGCGAATCCGCCCAAGGCGACGGTGACCACGAAGGTGACCGCCCCCCACTCTCTCTTGACGAACTCCCGATTCAACTAGGCAAGGCTCCTTCTCGGCCAACTCGACCCCGCAACCGCTGCCAGGATAGCCAGCCCATGCTCCTTGCCTGTTGCTGCAGGCGTAGCTGCAGGGGTGGCCCCTGGGGGCGGAGGTAGCGCTCCAGCGGCCTGGTCGCCCTCGTCTCGATGGCACGGCGGAGATCCGAGCCGGTGCGCCCGGGGAAGACGGTGACCGTCCTTGCCAGGTCATGGGCCCCGAAGTGGCTGTCGCTGGCGCCGATTGCCGCCCCGAGCCGATCTCGGTGGCGCTCGTAGAACTCGTCCAGGCCGCGGGTCCGACTCTTGGTCGTGGGGCAGGTGTGGCGCAACTCGATCCCATCGACCGGCAGGCGGGTGATCAGGCGGCGGAGCCGCCCCGGTGAGACCGAGGCGAAATAGGTGGGCATCCAGGGGTGGGCCAGGATGGCCAGGCCGCCCTGGTCGTGGATGGCGGCGATGGTGTCCTCCAGCCCCATCCCCATCCGAACCGGGCCCTCCAGGAAGAGTCCGACCACATGGACGTTGGCGGGTGAGGCGGTCGTCACCTCCTCGCCCGCGACAACCTCCACTCCAAACTCCAGCCCGGCCTCCGCCGCCTCGGCGCAGCCAGAGAAGGTGTCATGGTCGGTGACCGCGACCACGCTCAGGCCGGCGCCGGCTGCGGCCGCGACGAGCTGGCGCGGGCTGACCATGCCGTCACTGCGAGTGGTGTGGGCGTGGGGGTCGGCCACGGCCTGGCCGGGCGCAATGGGGACGGGCGCGCTCAGCCGCCCTGGCGCTGGGCTCAGCGACCGGAACCCGCGGCGACCGCCGAGGTGGGCAGGGACCGGTCGTCGTTCCCGGAGTGCTCGGCCCCGTCTTCAATGCCGGATCCAGTCCGCGTGGTGAGGTTGCTCCTGCTGATCTCGATTGCCAACCCGTCTACTCTCCACCTCGGCGACTCTGCCACGGCGCTTCTAGCAGCCAGCTCACCGTTGCCTGAACCATGTGTCCCCACGATACCGCCCCCGGCCCGTCCCCTTCGGCGCCCTCGGTTGGGATCGGCCCAGGACGAGCCTGCGGGCAACCTGGTGCTCCGGCTTTGCCTTCGCGCGGTTTAGCGTAGGCGACGGGTCACGAACGCCCGCTCGACCATGGAGCGCGAGGTCATGATGGCACTGCTCCGCCTGCCTTGCCGCTTACGTTAATTGCAGGGACTCGGGCGGCGGTCGCCGCCTTGATCTCGATCAACCTGCATCGCGTGAGGAGAGCGTCAAATTCCTCGGCACCTTCAGGCAGTAAGCCATCGCCCGACATGTCCGCGTAGTCGGCCCCTAAGGAGTCTAGTGCAGTCCCTTCGGGTACTAGCCGAAGTCCGCCGCTAATGGACCGAACATAGTCGATCCTTGTTCCATCAGGCGCTTTTTCAGCAAAGAAGAGATTTTTGTGGTCGGCCACCTGCTGGGCCAACACTCGATCGCCCAGAGCCTGGGCGGCAACGCCGCAGTTGTCCAGTTGAACCAGGTCATACCAATGGCGCGAAAAGTGACTGTTGCCACGGAACCTCCCTTGGATGCAGTAGACGTGGGCCGCCATGGCCTTCTCCCAGAAGGTGCGCTCAGCCCGCAACGTTTTGCGCTCGCTTCAGGAAATGCAACTCCCGGGAGATGACGAGCCGCGTCGCAGGTAACTTGGCGGACTTCATTGGGTTCGCCGGTCGCTCTCGCGCCGAACTCAAGCTGAACTTGAGCCTGCGTGTATCCAACCCCGGGCCGAGACACCTGCTCGTAGTGAACGTAGATCTTGTCGGGCTCGACGGCTTGTACCTGCGCAGCTAGGTGATTGGTCAAGATTGTGGCCCCAAGACGAGGTACAACCTGCTCCCGAAGAAGCGACGATAGCCTGTTCCGTATGGCGTCGGTCCACTTGCGCGCCTGAGTGGATGTGGAGGGAAGAGTGGAGCCTCCAGCCTTGGCGATGTGATCGGGGATGAGTTGCCTGATGTCCCAGGTGAGGTCGATGTCTTCGGAGAAGCGCGTAATGACGCGGTAGACCTTCGACAAGGAGGTGCCCCCTTTGAAGGCGAGATAGTCGCCAAACTCTGCCGTGAAAAGTTGCTGGAGGGCCCAAACCACCCAGATGTCCTTCTCGAGCAGGTGTTCGGGCCTGCCGGAGGCTGCCGCGGCTACCTCGAGCGCCTCACCTTGGTGGCTCCCGGAGAGGCTGAAGTAGGGTTCGATCACGCTGCCATGAGCTCGCTAAGTTGCCTCGCCATCCAGGTCGGAACTTGGGAGCGAGCAGCAATCATCGCCGCTACTTCCGACGGAAGTAGTTGCTTCTTCAAGCGAGGCAAGGCTTCCTCTGCTCTAGCGGGTCCCAACCACCCCAGTGCCCTAAGCGCCCTTCCGGCCGGTCGTCCTGGCAGCACGAGCTGCCAGGACGGTGCATGCCGAAGCTCGACGGTTTGCCCGCCCACCTTTAGCCTTCGGCTGCGACCAGAGGTCAGAAAGATCTCACGAATCGGAACCTGCTCGGTGAAGCCAAGCGAGTTGGCCGCTGCCGCTCCGTGCTCGGTAACGGTCTCCCCGCGACGCTCGGCCAGCTTGCCGACGAGTTCTGCCACGGACGGCATGCGCGGACCAAACCGCCCTGGTACCGGACAAACATAGGTGCCGCGAGAAGCGCGGATCAGTCGGCCCGTCCTCACGAGCCGGGAGAGAGCCTGATCGACGGCTCCTCTCTGGCCAAGGTGAAGAAGCTCCTTAGCGGACACCGGCGTTCCTTCGGGGAGCGCCGCTACGGTCTTGAGTATCTCTTTAGGAATTCCTACCTTCATTACGTCAGAATCTTACCATACTTTTCTGACAGATGGGGGCCGCGACTCAGCTGCGCGAGAAGCGGGCCACGCCTAGGGGAGACGAAGAATCAGAGCCCCGGACCCATCCGGATACCTGAGACTGGCCGGGCCTAGGCCCTGCCCCTCGACCCCACCGGACGCCAAGCGCCCCCTAGGACTTCCGCGCGCGCCGAGCTGGCATGGTCCGCCCGCCGAACGGCCCGCGGCCCCAGCCCCATCCACAGCCAGCCCGGCCGAGCGCACGACCCTCGATCAGTCGCACAGCGCGAACTCCGCGGGCCTCACACCAGCGACGGATCTCAACCGCGTTCGTGACCTGCTTGACTACTGGAAGGGGAGGGTGGAAACGGCCTTGAGATCAGCGACCGAGTCCGGGCCCCACCGCCGATGTCGGGGCTGGCCGGTCTCGATCATCACCCTGATCGTCCTCGCCTTCCTCGCCGTCCTGGCCCGGCCGATTGCGCATGTTGAGGATCCGCAAAAAGTCCTGGGCCCGGGCCATCGCCTTCCAGCGCTCGGGATAGAAGTCCTGGGCAACGATGCTGGAGTCCTCCAGGCGCAGCACCGACACACACCACTTGTTGAGGGTGTGCGAGACCTCTACCTCGAAGTCACCCTCCTGGCTGCGATAGCGCAGAAGGTCATCACCGCGCCGCGGGCGTTGCATTGCCATTGCACTACCTGAACCGAAAAGGGATTGAGGACGGGTTGCTCCGCACCGATTGCCATCTGGCAGGGCAGTATAACTCTGATCGGCTCGACTTTTTGGGCGCTCCCGGGGCCAGAGTGGGGTCGCCCGGGGGCCGGAAACGGCCGGCCGCAGGGGCGCTCAGCCCGACTCCTGCTCCAGCTCCGAAACCCGGGCGTGAAGGATCGGTCCCAGTTCCCGGTCCTGCCAGACGATCTCGGCGTTGGTCGTGAGCCAGCTCTCGAGGGTGCCCACGTCGAGGAGCCGGCCCGAGAACTCGAGCCCGAGCACCAAGCCGCGCCGGGCCAGCCCCTGAATCGCGTCGGTGAGCTGGATCTCGCCCCCGGCCCCGGCCTTGGTCGTCGCCAGGGCGGCGAGCACGTCCGGAGTGAGCACGTAGCGACCCATCAGGGCCAGGTCACTCGGGGCCTGGGCGGGATCGGGCTTCTCGACCAGGTCGGTCACCCGGAAGACGGGCCCATCCCCGGACACGGCCGCAACCCCGTAGCGGGAGATCTGCTCCGGTGGGCAGCGCCGCAGGGCAAGCACGGTCAGGCCATGCTCGCGGTGGACGTCGAGCAGCTGGCCCAGCAGGGGCGGGGCGCCCGCGAAGAGGTCGTCGGGGAGGAGCACCCCGACGGCGGCCTCGCCCTCGACCAGGGGCGCGGCGCACCAGACCGCGTGGCCGAGGCCGAGAGGCTCCGCCTGCTCGACAAAGTCCATCTCGCAGAGCCGGCCAATCCGGGCCACCCGCTCCGCCAGGTCGTCGGCGCCCCGCCGCCTCAGGGTCGCCTCCAGCTGCTGGTCGGGGGCGAAGTGGCTCCGGATCAGCTCCTTGCCGGGAGCGGTGACGATCACCGCCCGCTCGATACCCGAGGCCACCGCCTCCTCGATCCCCCACTGGATCGAGGGCCTGTCCCCGACCGGGACCATCTCCTTGGGCAGGGCCTTGGTGGCGGGCAGAAAGCGGGTCCCCAAGCCGCCCGCCGGCACGATCACGGTTCGGACTGGCCCCACGTCGAGCGATTCTATGGTGCACCCGCCCCCTTGCCGACGCCGCCCCGGGGGCCGGCCGGCCGGCCGATCCCTCCCGGCCCGGTGGCCGGGAGGGTCCGTCCGCGGTCGGTTAGCGGGGCCCGGTCGGGATCTGGGCCTCGGCCTGGGCAGCGGGAACGGTGCCCGGCTGGTGCCCGTTGCCGGAGCCGGTTGCCCCGGCGACCCGGGCGCCCAGCTCGGCATCGACCTTGGTCCAGTATTCGACCACCCGGGACCGCACCTCGGGCTCCACGCCCTGGCTCACGTGCCCGGCGATGTTGCTGACCAGGCGCTGCCGCGCTCCCTCGTCGAGAACCTTGCGGTAGAGGGTTCCCGGCTGGCCGAAGTCATCGTCGTCCCGGCGCTTGGTGTAGGCGGCCCGCACGATCTCACCGCCCTCGGCGTACCAGGCGGTCTCGGCGGCCCCGGGGTCGCCCTTGGGCCCGCCATACGAGTTGGGGGCGTAGACCGGGTCGGGTGGGTTGGAGTAGCGCATGGCCCCGTCGCGGTTGTAGGAGTGGACCTCGGACCGGGGCCGGTTGACTGGGAGCTGCAGGTAGTTGGCGCCGATCCGGTGGCGGTGGGTGTCGGGGTAGGAGAAGAGCCGGCCGAGGAGCATCTTGTCCGGGCTGGGTCCGATTCCGGCGGGCATGTTGGCCGGCTCGAAGGCCGCCTGCTCGATCTCGGCGAAGTAGCTCTCGGGGTTGCGGTCGAGCACCATCCGCCCGACCCGGTGCAGGGGGTAGTCGCCGTGGGGCCAGACCTTGGTCAGGTCAAAGGGGTTGAAGCGGTAGTCGGCGGCCTCGGCGATGGGCATCAGCTGGACCGAGAGGGTCCAGCTCGGGTGCTCCCCGCGCTTGATCGCCTGGTAGAGGTCGCGCAGGTGGCAGTCGGGATCCTCGGCGGCCATCGCCTGGCCCTCGGCGGCGCTGTAGAACTCGTTGCCCTGGTCGGTGTGGAAGTGGTACTTGACCCAGAACTTCTCGCCTCCCTGGTTCTCCCAGAGGAAGGTGTGGCTGGAGTAGCCGTTCATGTGGCGCCAGGTCCTGGGGATCCCCCGGTCGCCCATCAGGATGGTCACCTGGTGGGCGGACTCGGGCGACAGCGTCCAGAAGTCCCACTGCATGTTGTTGTCGTGGGTGTGGGTGTCGGCGCGGCGCTTCTGGGAGTGGATGAAGTCCTGGAATTTCTGGGGATCCCGGATGAAGAAGACGGGCGTGTTGTTGCCCACCAGGTCGTAGTTCCCCTGCTCGGTGTAGAACTTCAAGGCAAAGCCGCGGGGGTCGCGGTTGCTGTCGGCGCTGCCCAGCTCGCCGGCCACGGTCGAGAACCGGGCCAGCATCGGGGTCCGCTTGCCGGGCCTGAGAAAGTCGGCCTTGCAGAAGGCGGTCAGGTCGTCGGTGACCTCGAAGAAGCCATGGGCGCCACCGCCCTTGGCGTGGACCACCCGCTCGGGGACGCGCTCCCGGTTGAACTGGGCCATCTTCTGGAGGAGGTAGTGGTCCTGGAGCAGGATCGGCCCGTCCGGGCCGATCGTCAGCGAGTGCTCGTCACTGGCGGCGGCGATGCCGGCATCGGTGGTGGTCACCTTGCGCTCTTGGCTCATCTCTTCTCCTCAAGTTGGACAGTCGTCGCGGCGGCCGCCCCCTGACACCCGGGGCAGATCCCCCAGTAGGTCACCTCCGCCTCATCGATGCGGTATCCCAAGTCGCTGATCGGCGCCAGGCAGGGCGCGTGGCCCACGGCGCAGTCGACGTCGGCGACCCCGCCACAGTCCCGGCAGACGAGATGGTGATGGTTGTCCTTGATCCGGAGCTCGAACAGGGCCGGGCTCCCGGCGGGCTCGATCCGGCGCAGCAGGCCCGCCTGGCCAAGCACCCCGAGCGAGTCGTAGACCGCCTGGAGCGAGATCGAGCCGAGCCGGAGCCGGGCCGCGTCGACGATCTGCTCGGCGCTGGCGTGGCCGAGGTCCTCGAGCAGCTCCAGGATGGCGACCCGGAGGGCGGTCACCCGCTCGCCTCGGTCTTTGATCCGCTCCCTCGGGGTGGCGGCGGACTGGGCGGTCACCCAGCGAGTCTAGCAGCCAGACTGGAGTCGATCAGTTACTTGGATTCTCCAAGGGAGAGGGCCACTAGCCTTCGACGGCGGGCGCCTCCTTCTGGCGCAGGATGGCCGCCAGGAGAAGGGCCCCGGCCACCATCCCGCCCAGGCCGAGCCAGGCCGGGAGGGGGACCTGGCGGGCCACCCGCCAGAGCTCGCCCCAGGGGTCGTCGAGTGCGTCGGCAAAGCTGATCGTCACCGTCCCGGGCCGGGCCTCGGCCAGCGCCCGCTCGTAGAGCCGGGCCCGGGTCACTGGGTGGAGCGGGGTCGGGGCCAGGGCGTCCACCAGCAGGACCGCGGTCCGGGCGATCGCCCGCGCCGCCGGGTCGGCGGTGGGCGCTGGGCCCCCGCCCTCGAGCCAGCCGGCGATCTCGGCTGCGAGCCGCTTGTCCTCTCGGCTGGTCATGGGCTCACTCCTCCTCTGGTGACTGGTCGCCGCCGCCCATGGCGAGGTAGGGCGGGGATTGGAACTCGGGGCCGAGCCGGCGCTCGAGCGAGCGGAGTCCCCGGAAGATCAGCAGCTTGACCGCGCCCTCGCTCTTGCGCATCACCCGACCGACCTCGGCGTTGCGGAGCCCGGCGCCGAAGCGGAGCGTGATCGCCTGGCGCTGGTCGGGCGAGAGCTGGCGGACCGCCGCCTGGATCCGCTGGACCTGCTCGGAGCGGATGGCGGCGTCCTCCGGACCCTCCCCGGGGTCGACCATGTTGTCGGGGAGGGTGATCCAACCCTGGCGGCGGTGCTCGCGCATGACCAGGTTGGCGGCGACCCGGTAGAGCCAGGCCGAGTAGGGCACCCCGCGCCACTCGAAGCGCCCGATCTCGGCGTAGGCGCGCATGAAGGTGGTGGCGGTGACGTCCTGGGCCCGCTCCCAGGACCCGGTCTGGTGGTAGGCGAAGGCGTGGATCTGGTCGACGTAGCGGTCGTAGAGCTTGGCGAAGTCGGCCGGGTCATGCTGGGCCGCCTCGACCAGGCGGCGCTCCTCCTCCAGCTCCCGGCTCGGTCGGGCGCTGGCGCGGCGGAGCCGGGCGAAGCGCCGGGATCGGGCCTCGGGAAGGTCGGCCGTGGTGGGGTCATCGAAAGATGACAATTCGGGGGCGCGCTCCACGGTTACACCCCCCGGGGCTGAGCGCCGGGGGCGGGGCTGAGCCCCAAGCCGAGCGCCAGCCCCGCCTCGGCGAACGCGGAGAGGGCGCGGTCGAGCTGGGCCCGGGTGTGGGCGGCGGTGACGATGGTCCGGACCCGGCCCCGGTCCCGGGCCACGGTCGGGAAGCCGATCGCGGTCGCGAAGACGCCCCTCTGGCGGAGCTCGCTCGAGAGGGCCACCGCGCGCTCGGCCTCGCCCACGATGACCGGGGTGATCGGGGTCTCGCTGGCACCGGTGTCGAAGCCCAGCTCGGTCAGGCCCGCCTTGAAGTAGCGCGCGTTGTCCCAGAGCCGGACCTGGAGCTCGGGCTCCTCCTCCATCACCTCGATCGCGGCCAGGCAGGCGGCCACCACCGCCGGCGGGTGCGAGGTGGAGAAGAGGAAGGGCCGGGCGCTGTGGATCAGGATGTCGCGGAGGTCCTGGGATCCGGCCGCGTAGCCCCCCAGCACCCCCACCGCCTTGCTCAGGGTGCCGACCTGGATCGCGACCCGGCCCTCGAGCTGGAAGTGGTCGACCGAGCCGCGCCCGTTCCGGCCCAGCACCCCCGAGGCATGGGCGTCGTCGACCATCACCGCCGCCCCCTGGGCCTCGGCCAGGGCCACGATCTCGGGCAGGGGGGCGATGTCGCCGTCCATGCTGAAGACGCCATCGGTCACCACCAGGATCCGCCGGGCACCGTCCCGGCGGGCCTCCTCGAGTCGCTGGGCCAGGCCGTCCAGGTCCTTGTGGGGAAAGAGGTAGCGCCGGGCCTTGGTCAGCCGGATGCCGTCGATGATGCTGGCGTGGTTGAGCTCGTCGCTGACCACCGCGTCGCCCTCGGCTAGGGTCGCGCCCAGCACCGCCAGGTTGGCGGTGAACCCGCTCTGCAGGGTGAGCGCCGCCGGGGTCCCCTTGAACTGGGCCAGCCGCGCCTCGAGCTCCTCGTGGAGCGACTGGGTGCCGGCGATGGTCCGGACCGCGCCCGAGCCCGCCCCCCACTTCTTTGTCGCCTCGATCGCCGCCTCGATCAGCCGGGGATGGGTATTCAGGCCCAGGTAGTTGTTGGAGCAGAGGTTGATGTAGCGCTTGCCACCGATCTCGACCTCGGCGTCCTGGGGACCCTCGAGGACGGTGAGCGGGTGCCAGCGCCCCTCCCGCCGGAGCTCCGCCAGCTCCGCTGCCAGGCTCGCCTCGAACTCGCTCAGCTCAGCCACCCTCCGGAGGATAGAGCACCACCTTGCCCACCTCCGCCGACTCCGCCAGCGCCGCCGCTCGGGGGAACTCCGCGAGGGGGACCCGGTGGGTGATGATCGGGCTGACGTCGACCCTGCCCGAGGTCAGGTAGGCCTGGGTCTGGTCCCAGGTCTCGAACTGGCGCCGGCCGGTGACCCCGAAGAGGGTGACGCCCCGCATCACCACCTGGGCCGAGAGGTCGAGGCTGAGCTGGCCGTCACCGAGGCCGAGCAGGCTGATCCAGCCCCCCGGGCGGATCGCCCCGAGCGCCCCCTGAATGAGGAGGGGATGGCCGGACATCTCGAGGACGACGTCCGCCTCTCCCCGGCAGGCCTGGCGCAGGGCCGGGCCGAGCTCCCCGGTGGCCGCCGTGTCGACCAGGGCGTCGGCGCCCATCTGCTCGGCGATCTCGAGCCGGCGCCGGACCCGGTCCACCGCCACCACCAGCCGGGCCCCCTCCGCCTTGGCGATCCCGACCGCGGCGCAGCCGATCGGGCCGCAGCCGGTCACGATCACCACCTGGTCGCGCAGCTCCCCCTGGGCGGCCGCGTGGACGGCGTTGCCCATCGGCTCCTGGAAGCAGACCAAAGCCGGGTCCAAAGAGGGCGGGGCGACCCGGCAGTTGCGGGCGGGCACGATCACCCGCTCGGCGAAGACCCCGTCGACGTCGACGCCGAGGATCCGGGTGTTCTCGCAGACGTGGTAGTCGCCCCTCTGGCACTGGCGGCAGCTGAGGTCGACGAGGTGGCTCTCGACCCCGACCAGGTCTCCGACCTCCGGGCTCTCGACCGCCTCGCCCCGGGCCAAAACCAGGCCCGCCATCTCGTGGCCGAGGACGCGGGGCGGGTGCACCCGGGCGGCGGCCCAGGGGTTCCAGGCGAGGATGTGGAGGTCGGTGCCGCAGATCCCGGCCGCCACCAGCTGGAGCTGGACCTGGTCGGGGCCGGGCTCGCCCTCCTCAACCATGGTCCAGCTGGCGCCCGGGCCGGCCGAGGACTTGACCACCGCCTGCATGCAGACCTCTGCCTCCCTGAGCCTACCGCTGGGCCCACTGATCCGGGTGCTAATGATGCGGTGACGGCCGACCCCGAAGCCGGGCCGGGATCGGATATGGTGAGGCCTGGGCGGGGTGCGCCTCCGCCGCGGTCAGCTGCGGGAGTGAGGGAGGGCCCCAGGGATGGTCAGGGCCTACATCTTGATGACACTCGAGCCGGGCAAGGCGATCGAGGTGGTCAGCCGGCTGCGCCAGGAGAAGGGCGTAAGCCAGGTCGACGCGATCACCGGGGAGTACGACGCCATCGCCCAGGTCGAGGCCGAGACGGTCAAGGGGATCGGCACCCTGATCGTCGACCAGCTCCAGGGCGTGAGCGGGGTGGTCCGCACCATCACCTGCCTCGCCGTCGAGTAGCCCCGCCCCCCTCACGCTTCCAACCTGGCTCAGCCCAGATCGGGCCGACCTATACTGACCGGCATTGGCGCAGCCGACGGGTTGCGGCGCGGCCACATCGGGGAGTGCCGCTTTGGAGGTGAGCGCGACCCAGGCGATGCGACGGCTGGTGGATGCCGTCGGGACGGTGATCGTCGGTCACCGCCGCCAGGTCGAGCTCTGCGTGATCGCCTGGCTGGTGGGCGGCCACGTCCTGATCGAGGATGTGCCCGGGGTCGGCAAGACCCTGCTCGCCAAGGCTCTGGCCCGGGCCAGCGGCTGCCAGTTCGACCGGGTCCAGTTCACCCCCGACCTGCTCCCCGGCGACATCACCGGTGCCAACGTCTACCAGCCCCAGCTCGGGCTGTTCGAGTTCCGCCCGGGGCCGGTCTTCACCCAGATCCTGCTCGCCGACGAGATCAACCGGGCCACCCCCAAGACCCAGTCGGCCTTGCTCGAGGCGATGGAGGAGCGCCAGGTGACGGTCGACGGCACCACCCGTCCCCTGCCCGAGCCCTTCGTGGTCCTGGCGACCCAGAACCCGGTCGACTACCAGGGCACCTTCGCCCTCCCCGAGGCCCAGCTGGACCGCTTCCTGATGCGGGTCTCGCTCGGCTACGCCGACCCCACCGGGGAGCTCGAGATCCTGGAGCGCTTCGGGTCGGGGTCGCCACTGGTGGACCTTGCCCCGGTGCTCGGTCCTGACGACTTCCCCGAGCTGCGCCGGGCCGCGGCCGCCGTCCACGTCGCCGATCAGCTCAAGGAGTACCTGGTCCGGATCGTCCAGGGGACCCGGCACCACCCCGAACTGGCCCTGGGCGCCAGCGCCCGGGCCAGCCTGGGCCTGCTCCGCACCTCTCAAGCCCGGGCCCTGCTCGACGGTCGCGACTACGTCCAGCCCGATGACATCAAGAGCCTGGCCGAGCCGGTCCTGCTCCACCGCCTGGTCCTGCGGGCCAGGGCCGAGCTCCAGGGGGCGAGCGGCCAGGGCCTGATCGCCGAGTTGCTCGAGAGCGAGTCGGTGCCGCTGGGGGGCCGGCAGGCGGCGGGCTGACCCCGCCGCCTGGGCCTGCGGGAGCAACAGATGGCACGGGCTGCGATGGCGACGGTGCTGGCGGTCGCCGGGTTCTTCGCCTTCATCGACGGCAGCGCCCTCGGGTTCGCCCTGGTCTACACCGGCGTCCTTCTCGGCCTGGTCGCGTTTGGCTGGAGCTGGTGGTCGGCCCGCTCGGTCAGCCTCAGCCGGCGCCCGCTGACCGGACCCTACAGCTCGGGCGAGACCTTCTCTGAGCGCTTCACGGTTAGCAACCGGGGCGCCCTGCCCCTCTCCCCGGTCCACATCCGCGACCGCTCCCGGATCACCGGCTACGACGCCTCCCGGACGGTCGCCCTGGGGCCGCACCAGGACCTGACCTGGGAGACGGCCCAGCCGCTGCGGCGGGGGCGGCACCAGCTCGGGCCGACCGAGATCAGCCTGGCCGACCCCTTCGGGCTCTTCCCGAGGCGGCTCCGCTTCCCCGAGGCGAGCACGGTCCTGGTCTACCCGGCCCTGCACCCGATCCCCGACCTGGGCACGAGCTGGTCGGCGGCCGGGGTCGACTCGGGGCGGGGACGGGGGCCGCGGGACCTCCCCCCCAGCGCCTCGGGAGTCCGGGAGCACGACCCCGCCGACGGGATGAGCCGGATCCACTGGGTCTCGACCGCCCGGACCGGCCGCCTGATGAGCCGGACCTTTGACAGCGAGGAGGCGGCCGACCTGCTCATCGTCCTCGACCTCCGGCACCGGAGCTCGGTCGGCGAGGGCCCGAAGAGCTCTCTCGAGGCCGCCGTCAGCGCCGCCGCCTCGATCGCCCATGCCGCGCTCCGCCACGGCCAGGCGGTCTCCCTGCTCGCGTCCGACCGCCACCTGAGCCGGGTGCCCGCGGGTCGGGGTCAGAGCCACGAGCGGCGCCTGCTCGAGGCGCTCGCCCTGGCCATGGCGGATGGGCAGATGCCGCTCGAGGCGGTGCTCCAGTCCCACCTTCCGAGTTGGCGGAGCCCGGACCAGCTGGTGATCATCACCTCCGACTCCCAGGGGGGCTGGATCGACGCCGTGGCCACGTCCTCTGAGCCCGGGAACCGCGCCGTCGGGGTCTTCGTCGACGCCGGCAGTTATCAGGTTCCTGCCCGGCCGACCCTGGTCCCGCGCCAGTGGCGGCTGGTCCTCGACCTCTGGGTGATCCAGCAGGGGGACGACCTCGCCCGCACGGGTGCCTGGGAAGAGGAGGCCCGGGTTGGCTGAGCTGGCCCTGGCCCTGCTCCTAATGCTCGCCCTGGCGGCGGCCACGGCCGCCATCGCCCCGGTCGGCCGCCAGGGCGGGCGCGGTGGCAGGTCGAGCCGGGCCACCACCGCAGGCTGGATCGCCCTGGCCCTGGCCCTGGTCCTGACCGGCGCCAGCGCCGACGTGGTCGGGGTCACCGTCCTCGGCCCCGAGGCAGGGTTGGGCATCCTGGTCGCCCTGACCGCCGCCCTGACCGCGGCCGGCGCCTACCGCCGCTGCCAGCGTCGTGGGCCGGCCCTGCTGCTCCTGCTCCTCAGCGGGTTGTTCACCTTCCTGCTCGTCGTCTGGCAGCTGGCGGTTGCCGGGCAGAGCCAGGCGCCGCTCACGCTCCTGGGCCAGGAGCTGGCCGAGCCCACCCAGGTGCAGATCCTCTGGCTGATGCTGCTCTGCTGGGCGATGGGGGCCTGGATCGGATGGTTCGCCATCGCCGAGCGGTCGGGCCTGCTCGCCGTCGGCCTGCCCCTGGTGGCCTTGGTTGCCGACCTGATCAACTCGCCGCCGGCGACGCAGGGCCTGCCCGCGGTCCCGGTCCTGGTCGTCTGCGTGGCCGGGGTCGCCCTGCTGGGCTGGACCCACCAGGAGCGCCAGCTCCCGCTCTGGGAGTCCATGGGCGGGAAGGCGGACTCGCCCAGGAGCGGGCGCGAGCTCAAGCTGGTGGCGCTGCTGGCGGTCGTCCTCGGGGTGGTCGCCCTGGTGGCCCCCCCGCTCAACCGGAGCAACATCAGCGCCCGCTTCTTCGGGGGCGCCCAGGTGAGCGGGCCGCCGCTCATCTACGTGGAGTCAACCACCGGTTACGCGACCGACGTCATCCCGGGCGGGGCGATCCGCAACGTGCCCACCGAGGTGCTCACCTACCGGACCAACGCGCCCGGCGGCAGCACCTACCTCCAGGGCGAGGTCTTCACCGACTTCAGCGCCGGGAACTGGTTCGCCAGGTACACCTCGACCGTCCTGCTCTCGCCCGGGACGGGTCTGCCGATCACCGGGGCCGAGTCCCACCTGCTCGACCAGCGCCGGGTCAAGCTGACGGTCCGGTACGGCGACGAGAGCGGCACCGCCACCCCCGACCTCCTCTACGCCGGCTCTCCGCAGAGCATCCCCGCTCAGGGCCAGGGGTACCAGGTCAGCGGGGTCGGTCAGAGCACCCGGCTGCTCGACGTGGACCAGGTGGCGCCGGTCAGCGGATCGACGGCGATCCTCGGGGCGGGGCAGACCCTGACCACCTACGCCGAGGTGAGCACCGCCGGGCCAAGCCAGCTCGAGCGGGCGGGCAAGGACTA
>DATDII010000191.1:0-13528 GCA_036521135.1 Candidatus Dormiibacterota bacterium
GGCCGGGGCCGAGCCCGCCCGCGACCAGTGGTTCCCCAAGTGGGACCTGCCCGAGTGCATCGTCGAGGAGATCAGCCCGGTCGAGTCGGGCAACGCCGCCCTCGCCTACTACCGGCCGCCGACCCCGGACGGGAGCCGGCCCGGGGCCCACTGCGTCCTCACCACCAACCCGCAGGAGCGCTTCCGTTACGAGTACGAGGCGCTGGCATTCCACGAGAGCAGCCCGGGCCACCATCTCCAGATCAGCTCGGCCCAGGCGCTCACCGGCCTGCCCGCCTACCGCCGCCACCTGGACGCCGAGGTCTGCGGCTTCATCGAGGGCTGGGGGCTCTACTGCGAGCGGCTGGCCGACCAGATGGGCCTCTACAGCTCCGACCTGGAGCGGCTCGGGATGCTCTCATTCGACGCCCTGCGCGCCTGCCGCTTGGTGGTCGACACCGGCATGCACCACCTGGGCTGGTCCCGGCAGCAGGCGATCGACTACATGTGGAACAACACCGCGACCAACCGGCTCAACGTCGGCAACGAGATCCAGCGCTACATCTCCTGGCCGGGCCAGGCCTGCGCCTACATGGTCGGCTGCCGGGAGATCACCCGGCTGCGCCAGGTCGCCCAGGACCGGCTCGGGCCGGGCTTCGACATCCGGGAGTTCCACGGCACGGTGCTGAGCCAGGCGGCGGTCCCGCTTGGGGTCCTGGAGGAGATCGTGCTGCGCTGGGTCAGTGAGAAAGTGGACCGCTAGGGGGAGGAGGAGCCATGGCCAAGACTGCGATCGCGGACCTGAGCGCGGAGCCGGGGGAGCGGCGCCGGGGGCAGCTCCGGGTGCCCGGGCTGGACCCGATCTGGGAGATGCCGGCGGTGCTCGTCCGGGGTCGGGAGCCGGGCCCGACCCTGGCCGTGACCAGCGGCATGCACGCGGCCGAGTACGTCCCCATCGAGGCGGTCACCCGGCTCACCCGCTGGGTCGACCCGGGCCGGCTCCGGGGCACCCTGGTCGCGGTCATCCTGGTCAACACGCCGGGCTTCTACGAGCGCTCGATCTACGTCAACCCCAGGGACGGGCGCAACCTCAACCGCTCCTTCCCGGGCGACCCACAGGGCAGCGCCGCCGAGCAGGTCGCGGCGTTCCTCCTGGCCGAGCTGATCCAGGGCTCGGACGCCTACGTCGACGCCCACTGCGGCGACCTGGTCGAGGCCCTCAGCCCGTTCACCCTCTGGACCCGGGCCGGGGACCCAGACGTGGCGGAGCGGTCACGCCAGCTCGCCGCCGTCTACGGCTTCGAGCACACCCTTGGGGTCGATCCCCTGGCGGTCCCGGGCGCCGCCTATGCCGCCGCCGCCCTGAGCGGGGTGCCGTCGATCATCGCCGAGATCGGCCAGCAGGGGATCTGCGACGAGCCCTCGGTGAGACGCCACCTGCGCGGCCTCCAGAACGTGATGGCCCATCTCGGCATGATCGACAGCCTCGGGGATCCCGCCCCACCGCCCCAGGCGATGGACCAGATGGTCTGGATGAGGACCGAGATCTCGGCCACCTACCACCCTTCGGTCGAGGTCGGCGACCTGGTCGCCGAGGGCCAGGTGGTCGGCGAGCTCCGCGACATCTTCGGGGACCAGGTGGGCGAGGTCCGCTCCCAGGCGGGCGGGGTGGTCGTCTTCCTGGTCACCTCGCTCGCGGTCAAGGCGGGCGACCCCCTGCTCGGGGTCGGGGTTCTGGAGCGGACCTAGCCCGGCCGGGCCGCTGAGCGTCTTCCCAGCGAGGGCACCCGCTCGCTAAACTTGGCCGCCCGTGCCCCCTGCCGCTCTACCCAGCGGTGAGCCCGCCATCGAAGTCGCCGACCTGCGGCGGACTTACCGCACCAACACCGGTACCCTACGCCGCCGCCGCCTCGAGATCGAGGCCGTGCGGGGCGTCTCCCTGCGGGTCGGTGCCGGTGAGCTGTTCGGCCTGCTGGGGCCGAACGGGGCCGGCAAGACGACCACGATCCGCGTCCTCTGCACCCTGCTCCTGCCCACCTCGGGCCGGGTCGAGGTGCTGGGCATGGACGTGGTCGAGCGGGCCCGGGACGTGCGCCGCCAGATCGGCTACGTCTTCGGCGGCGACCGCGGCCTCTACGACCGGCTGAGCGCGCTCGACAACCTGCGCTACTTCGCCGACCTCTACGCCCTCGATCCCCGCCGCCAGCGGCGCCGGATCGAGGAGGTCCTGGAGATGGTGGGGCTCAAAGGTCGCGACAAGGAGCGGGTCGAGGGCTTCTCCCGGGGGATGCGCCAGCGGCTCCACCTCGCCCGCGGCCTCCTCCATGACCCACCTGTGCTCTTCTTCGACGAGCCCACGATCGGGGTCGACCCGGTCGGGGCGCGGGAGGTCCGCCAGGTGGTCGAGGAGCTGGCCCGGGCGGGCAAGACGATCCTGCTCACCACCCACTACATGTTCGAGGCGGACAGCCTCTGCGACCGGATCGCGGTCATCTCCAAGGGGCAGATCGTGGCCGAGGGCACGCCCCAGCAGCTCAAGGCCGGGGTGACCGCCCGGACCGTGGTCGAGATCGAGGCCTACGGCGTCCCCGAGCAGACGATCGGCCGGATCAGGGACCTGCCCGAGGTCGACTCGGTCACAACCGAGGTCCGTGAGCAGGCTCAGCTCCTCACCGTCCAGGCTCGGGAGGGCTCCCAGCTCACCGGGCGCCTGCTCCAGCTCCTAGAGGGGGTCCGGGTCGAGCGGATCGCGGCCCGCGAGCCCACCCTGGAGGACGCCTACGTGGCCCTGGTGACCGCCTGATGAGCGCGGTCCGGCTCAGCCAGGAGCTCTACCGAACGGGTCCGGCCGCGCTCAGCTGGCCGCGCCAGGTGGTCTCGGGATGGTGGTACCAGCTCAAGATGCAAGCCCAGTCCGGGTTCGTGGTCATGGTCTCGCTGGTCCAGCCGCTCATCTTCGCCAGCATCGCCATGGCCGACCAGCAGGCCGGCAACCGGACCCTGCCCCTTCTCTACTATGCCCTCGGCGCCGGGATCATGGGCATCTGGTCGACGGTCGTCTTCGGCTGCGGCGGCGCCCTCTCCTGGCAGCGCCACCAGGGCATGCTCGAGCCCCTGGTGATGGTCCCCGCGCCCCTGGTCCTGGTCCTCTTGGGGATCACCCTGGGCACCGCGACCGTCGGGCTCTACTCGATGGGGGCGACCCTGCTCTGGGGCTGGCTCATCTTCGGAGCCCACATCCACCTCGCCGACCCGGTCGCCTTCGTGGTCTCGGCGGTGGTCATGGTGGTCGCGCTCGGGCTCCTCGGCCTGGTGATGGGGGCGAGCTTCGTCCTCTACCGAAACGCCAACGCCCTCTCCAACGCCCTCGAGTACCCGGTCTGGCTCGTCTGCGGCCTGGTCGTGCCCCTCTCCCTGCTCCCGGGCTGGACCCACTACCTCGCCTACGTCCTCGCCCCCACCTGGGGGATCGAGGCGATGCGTACCGCCGCCCTCGGGGGCGACCCCTGGCTTGCCCTGCTCTGGTGCGTCGTCGCCTCGCTCGCCTACCTCGGGCTCGGGGTGCTCCTGGTCGGCAACGTGGAGCGGCTCGCCCGCGCCCACGCCACCCTGACCTTCCAGTGAGCGCCTCGGCGCTGCCCCGGAGCAGCGGCACCGGCAACTTCTGGCGGGTCTTCTTCGTCGGCGGTCTGATCTCGTACCGGGCCCTCTTCTACTGGATCACCCCCTGGCAGTACATCCCGACCATGCTTGCCGCGCCCCTCTTCCAGATCCTCTTCTTCGTCTACCTGGGCCGCTCGACCGGGGTCGGGTCGACCACCTTCTTCGTGGTCGGCAACTCGATCCAGATCTGCAGCATGTCGGGGATCTACGGGATGACCATGGCCCTTGCCAACGAGCGCCAGTTCCAGACCCTGAGCCCCATCCTGGCCACCCCGGCCAACCGGATCGCCCTCTTCCTCGGGCGGGGGCTGCCGGTGCTGGTCTCAGGCCTCCAGACGACCGCCTTCGGATTCCTGGTCTCGGCCCTGATCCTCCACTTCCGGCCGGCGCCAAGGGCGCTTCCCGAGCTCGCCCTCACGGTGCTGATCACGACCGCCTCCTGCACCGGCTTCGGCATGGCCCTGGGCTCGATCGGGCTCCGGGCCCGGGACATCTGGCTGACCGCCAACATCGCCTACTTCGCCATGCTCCTGCTCTGCGGGGTGGAGGTGCCTCTCCGCCAGCTGCCGGGTGCCCTCCAGGTGGTCGCCCACCTGCTCCCCCTGACCCATGGGATCGCGGCCGGCCGGCTCCTGGCCAGTGGGCATCACCTGGGCGCGGTCTGGCCCTACATCTGGCAGGAGCTCGTCGTGGGCGTGGCCTGGGCCACGCTCGCCTTCCTGCTCTTTCGCTACTTCGAGCGCCAGGGACGCCGGACCGGGAGCTTCGACCGCCTGTGACGAGCTCCTCGCCCGGGACCACCCCCGAGCTGCTCGATCTCCGTGGGGTCGCCTGCCCGCTCACCTTCGTGCGCACTCGGATCGCCCTCAACCACCTCGCTCCGGGAGCCACCCTGGAGGTCCTCCTCGACGAGGGCGAGCCGGCCGAGTCAGTGCCGCGCAGCTGCGCCGAGGATGGCGAGCTGATCCTCGACGTCCGGCCTTGGGAGGAGCCGGGAGTGGTGCGCCTGCTGGTGGCGCGGGGTGAAGCAGCGCAGCGGTGACAGCCCAGGTGGCATTGCTCCGCGCGATCAACGTTGGTGGAAACGCCTCCGTCAAGATGGCCGACCTGCGCCAGTTGGTGGCGGACCGGGGTCTGGCTCGGGCGCGGACCGTGCTCCAGTCGGGAAACCTGGTGTTCGACTCCGCCGGAGTTGTCGGGAGTGATCTTGAAAAGATGCTAGAAGCAGCGCTGAAGGACCGATTCGGCCTGGTCACCGACGTCCTCGTTCGCAGCGCCACCGAGTGGTCCCAACTGATCGCTCACAACCCCTTGCCCGAGGAGGCCAGAGCGCACCCTGCTCACCTGTTGGTGGTGTGTCTCAAGGATCAACCCGCCGCGTCCGGGGTAGAGGCGCTCGATCGGGTGCCGGGCCCGGAGCGGGTCCGCGCCTGGACAAATCAGTTGTTTGTCAGCTATCCCGACGGCATCGGTCGCTCACGACTCACCATGTCAGTGATTGAGCGAGCGCTCGGTCTGCGCGGGACCGCACGCAACTGGAACACGGTGGGGAGACTGGAGTCACTGCTCCGGGCTTAGCTGCCGGCCTCGGGCCCGGAGACGCGGCGAAGCAGCACCGTGAACTGCGTTCCCCGGCCCAACTCCGACTCGACGGTGACCTCGCCGCCCTGCGCCTGAGCCAGGGCCTGGACGATCGCCAAACCGAGCCCGCTACCGCCTTCCTGGCGCGAGCGCGATCCACCGGCGCGGAAGAAACGCTCGAAGACATGCGGCAAATCTGAGGAGTCGATGCCAGGCCCGCGGTCACTGCAGCGCAGTCCCACTCGCCCCACCTCAGCCACCGTCGACCAGGCAATCTCCCGGCCGAGGCCGTGTCGCTCCGCATTCGCTTGGAGGTTGCTGATGATGGTGGCCAGGGCATCGGGATCCGCATTGGCGACCAGCCCGGGTTCGAGCGTCAGGGTCACCGAGCCGAGCTGGTTGTGCGACTCCAGTTGGTGCACGAGGAAGTCGGCAAGGTCCAGGGGACGCAACTCCAGTGCGGGCTGCGCGTCGGCACGGGCCAGGGTGAGCAGGTCGAGCACCAGGGTGCGCATCCGCTCCGCCTCCTGCGACATGACCGGCAGCGCCGCCCGGACCGCCTCCGGGCTGGCGGCGGCGCCGCGCTGGAGCACGTCGAGGTATCCCTTGATCGCGGTCAGGGGTGTGCGCAGCTCGTGAGAGGCGTCGCCAATGAACTGGCGCATGCGCCGCTCGGCATCCTCGCGCTCCTTGACCGTGCGCTCCACGTTGCCGGCCATGTCGTCGAATACCTGGGCCAGCCTGCCTACTTCGTCGCGGCGCGGCGGCAGGCCGCTCCGCCGGGAGAGGTCGCCCCGACCGAGGGCCTGGGCGGTGGCGGTGAGCCTGCTCAAGGGCCCGAGGCCGCGGCTGGTCAGCAGGAGTCCGATCAGCAGCGCCACCAGCAGTACCGCCGCTCCCCCCACCGCTAGGACCGCCCCGGCCGAGCCCAGCTCCGCCTGGAGCGGCCCCGCCGGCTCCGCCAGCTCGACGGCGCCGAGCCGGTTGCCGAGCCTGCCGGTGAGGGGGAGCAGGAGCACCAGGGTGCTCCCGCCGCTCCCGCCGGTCTCGAGGTTGGGCCCGATCACGGTGTCGAACTGGGTCGCCGCGAGCAGGTCGCTGGGGGCGACTTTGGGCAGGCTGACGCCCGACTCGACGCCGCTGGTGCCGCCCGGCCCCGCCGAGGCCACGATCCGCTGCTCGGGGCCGTAGACGGCGGCCCTGACCCCGGCCGCCGCCAGGACCCGGACCAGGTCGAGGGCCAAGGTGGTGTCTGGCAGGGGCACCCGGCCGCCCCGCAACCGGCTCCGCTCCTCGGCGAGGAGGACGGCACGGCCGTCGGCGAAGGTCGCGCGCAGGCTCTGGCCCCGGCTGCTGATGATCGCGCCGCGGAGGAGGCTGTACTCGATCCCGCCGGCGACGACCAGGAGCACGGCCAGCAGGGCCACGAAGGAGAGGGTCAGCCGCCAGCGCAGGCTGCGGTACCAGGTGACTGCCCGATCAGTCGGCGGCGAGGCGATAACCAACCCCCCGGACGGTCTGGATCAGCTGGCGATCGTGGTCGTCGAGCTTGATCCGCAAGTAGCGGATGTAGACCTCGATGTTGTTGTCGTCGCCGTAGAAGGCGACTCCCCAGACCGAGTTGAGGAGCCGCTCCCGGGTCAGCACGTGACCCGGGTGCTCCATCAGGTATGACAGCAGGTCGAACTCCCGGGGCGAGAGCTCCACGTCGTGCTCGGCGCGCCGCACCGAGCGGGTGCTCCGGTCGAGCTGGAGCGACCCCACCCGCAGGACCGCCGCCTGCTCCGGCTGGCGCCGCCGCAGCACCGAGCGCACCCGGGCCAGGAGCTCTCCGAACTCAAAGGGTTTGCCCAGGTAGTCGTCCGCCCCCAGGTCGAGGCCGCGGATCCGGTCGCCGGTGTCGTCGCGGGCGCTGAGGATCACCAGTCCCCGGCGCGGGTCTCCGGCGAGCACCTTGGTGAGGGCGATCCCGTCCATCCTCGGCATCATGACGTCCAGCACGACCACGTCCGGGGCGAAGCGATCGACCGCGGCCAGGGCGGCCCGGCCGTCCGGGGCGGTCTCGACCTGGAAGCCCTCCCGGCTCAGCCCGAGCTCGATGAACTGGGTGATGGCCGGCTCGTCGTCGACGACCAGCACCCGGGGCGGACCGGGTGGCCGCTCCTTTACGTCCTCGGGCATGGCGGCGGAATTATAGGGCGGAGCATCTCGAGATCAAAGCAGATCGAACCTCCGCGCTCCTGAGCCGGGGTTGAGAGCTTGATGGTCGGGCCCGGGCCCGACGAGCGCGCGGAGGATGGTCCCGGGGGTGCGTCACCCTCTCACCGGCCGACCGCCGATGAGGGGTTGGCCGGTGAACCTTGGACGGTTAGCTTGCGCCGGCCGCCATCAGGGGCTCGAGCGGCTGCGGCTTAGACTCGGCCCCGATGCCGACTGGCTCAGGGGGATCGCAGGCGCTGACCCGGAGGACGGTGTCTGTCGGCGCGCATCCGGTCTCCCTCTTGGAGCGGCAGGGCAGCGATCCCCCAGTCCTGCTCCTGCATGGCTGGGGAGCGAGCGCGGCCACCTTTGCTGTGCTCCTGAGTCGGGCCAGGACCGGGCGGCGCCTGGTGGCAATCGATCTGCCCGGGTTCGGAGAGACTCAGGCGGGGTCCGCCAACTGGTCGAGGGAACTCTACGCCGACCTGGTCAGCCGGCTGATCGCGGAGCAGGGGTGGGGAACGGTCAGCCTGCTCGGGCACTCGTACGGAGGCGGGGTGGCGATCCGTCTCGCCGCCGCTGCGGCGACGCCGGTCGACCGGCTCCTGCTCTGCGCCCCCTCGGGTGTGCGCCTGCCCGGATCCAGGGCCGCCGGGGCCAGGGTCCAAACCTTCCGGCTGCTCCGCTCCGGCGCCGAGAGAGCCCTGCCCAGCCGGTGGTCCGAGCCTGCCGTCGAGTGGCTCCGGCAGCGGATGGGCTCGGCCGACTACCGAGCCGCCGGGCCACTTCTCCGCCCGATCCTGGTGCGGGCGGTGGCGGAGGACCTCAGCGAGCTGGCTACGACCATCCGGGTGCCCACCCTGGTGCTCTGGGGCGCCCGTGACCAGGAGCTGCCCCTGGCGACGTACGGCCGCCGCCTGGCCGAGCTGGTCCCCCCCGCCGAGCTGATCGAGCTCCCCAGCAGCGGCCACTTTCCCTTCGTCGACGACCCGGGACGGTTCGCTGCCGTCTTCGACTCCTTCGTGGACGCCAAACTCTGAGCTCGTGACCACTCCTCTCTGGCAGGCGATCGTCTTCGCCCTGGTCGCGGCGGCCACCCTGCGGACTCGGTTCCAGGGCTGGCTCTACCTCTGCCAGCTCGACGAGTACCAGCCCGAGCGGCTGGCCCGGACGGCGCTGAGGCGGGTGCGAACGAACTGGCGCTGGCAGGGAGCCCAGGCACTGGGCGGCCTGATCCTGGCCCTGGTCGCGGTCGGGCCAGGCGGTGCGTCCCGCTTCGTGGCGCTCCTGCTCGCGGCCCTGCTCCCCTTCGGCACGGACCGGCCCTTCGCCCGCCGGGGGGAGCTTCGCTGGACCGCCCGGGCCCAGCGGCTGGCGGTGGTCTCGGGAGCGCTCGCCGTGATCGCGGTCTTCCTGGCCTTCTGGGCCGGGTGGCCGGGGGCGGTTGTGCTCGGGTTCATCGACGCGGTTCTGGTCCTCGCCCTGGCGCTCGCGCTCTGGATCCTGCTGCCCGAGGAGTGGCGTCGGCGGCGGGGCTACATGCGCCAGGCGGAGCGGCGGATCGCCGCCTCCGAAGCGCTCGTGGTCGGGGTCACCGGCAGCTACGGCAAGACCACGACGAAGCTCCTGCTCCAGCAGCTCCTTGACTCCCCCGAGACTCCCTGCTTCGCGACCCCGGCCAGCTTCAACACCACCTTGGGGGTGTGCCGGGCGATCAACGACGAGCTCCGCCCCGAGCACCGCTTCGCCATCGTGGAGATGGGTGCCTACCGCCCGGGGGAGATCGCCGAGATCTGCAGCTTCACCCACCCCCAGGTGGGGATAGTCACCGCGGTCGGGGTGATGCACCTCGAGCGGTTCGGATCCCAGGAGAAGATCGCTCAGGCCAAGTCAGAGCTCCTGGCAGCCCTGCCTCCCGGCGGGGTGGCCGTGCTCCCGGGCGCGGTCGGCCAGCGCGACCTGCTCACGGCACCGCTGCGGGCCAGGGCGGTCTGGGTCGGGGCGGTGGGGGAGCGCTGGTGGGCGGAGGAGGTCAGCGTCGGCGCCGAGGGGTCCCGGCTCCGCCTCCACGGATCCTCAGGGGAGGACATCCTGTTGATGGTGCCCATCCACGGCGACCCGATCCTGGCCGACCTGCTCTTGGCCTGGGCGACCGCGGTCGAGCTGGGGATCCCCACCCCGGTCCTCGCCGAGCGCGCCGCCAGGGTGACCGGCGCCCCGCACCGGCTCCAGGTCAGCCAGGTCGGCGGGATCACCATCATCGACGACGCCTACAACGCCAATCCCGATGGCGCAGCGGCGGCGCTGAGGCTGCTGGCCGCCCTCCCCGGCCAGCGCCGGGTCCTGGTGACCCCGGGTTTCGTCGAGCTCGGGCCGCTCCAGGAGGAGAGCATGCGCGAGCTGGGCCGGGCGGCGGCCGCGGTCTGCTCCCACGTGATCCTGGTTGGGCGGATCCAGTCGGCCGCGGTCGGGGCCGGGCTCGAGGCGGCCGGGTACCCGGCGTCCCAGCTGACCGTGGCCGCGGACCTGGCCCAGGCCCAGCGCAAGCTTCCCGAGGTGGCCGGGGCCGGCAGCGTTGTGCTCTTCGAGAACGACCTCCCCGACTCGTTCCTGGAGCCGAGCTGAGCCGGCCCGGCGGTCGCCTACAATCCCCACTCTGGACGTCTGGGGCTGGGGGCCGGGTTCGGTCGGAGAACTCCGGGATGCGCCAGTTGAGGAGCAGATCATGGGCAACCTCCGCCAGAGCATGACCGGAGCCGCACGGGCCCTGTGCGGATGAGCCTGAAGGGGCTCACGGTCGGAGTCGTCTTCGGCTCGCGCTCGGTCGAGCACGAGATCAGCGTGATCACCGCCTGCCAGGTCATGCCGCTGCTCAGGGGGCTGGGGGCGTCGGTGGTGCCCCTGTACATCACCAAGCAGGGCCGGTGGCTGACGGGACCCGGCCTCACCGACCTCGGCAGCTTCCGGGAGAGCCTGCCCGAAGACGGTGATGCCGTCGAACTCGACTTGGACCAGGGCCGCCTCCGGACTCCAGCCACGCGCTGGGGCCGGCCTCGCGATCTGGGCGTGGAGGTGATCTTCCCGATCCTCCACGGCACCTTCGGCGAGGACGGCAGCCTGGCCGGGCTGGCGGCGATGGCCCGGCTGCCCCAGGTCGGCAGCGACGTGCTCAGCTCGGCCCTGGCCATGGACAAGCTCAGGGCCAAGGCGGTCTTCTTGGATGCCGGCTTGCCGGTGGTCCCGGGCCGGGGCGCCCGGAGCGCAGCCGACGCGGCCGAGGTGGCCGAGGGCCTGGGCTACCCGGTCGTGGTCAAGCCCAACCGGGGCGGCTCCAGCATCGGGGTCGGTCTGGCGGCCGATCCCAGTGAGCTGGAGCAGGCGGCGGGCCAGGCCCTGGAGCTGGACACCTGGATCCTGATCGAGCCGGCCGTGCCTGGAGCCGCCGACCTCAACTGCGCCGTCAAGCGGGGCGCCCCGCGCTGCTCCGAGGTGGAGCGGCCAGTCAAGAGCTCGGGGCTCCTCAGCTACGCCGACAAGTACTCGGGGCCGGCCAAGACCCTCGGCGAAGGTGCGGGCAAGGCTGCGCCTGGTGCCAAGGCGGGCACCGGCGACGGTCGGCGCCAGCTGCCTGCTGATATCCCGGCCTCGATCAGGGCCGAGGTCCAGCGCTTGGCCCTGGCTGCCTTCGACGCCCTCGGCTGCGCCGGGACGGCGCGGGTGGACTTCCTCCTCGCCAGCTCGGGCGAGGTCTTCCTCAACGAGGTCAACACCATCCCGGGGTCGCTCGCCTTCTACCTCTGGGAGGCGAGCGGGATACCCTTTGCTCAGCTGATCGAGGAATTGGTCAAGGAGGCCCTGGGCGTGCCCGACCCCCGCCTGCTCTCGCTGCCCGGCAACCTGCTGGCGGCCGGGGCGCCCCTGGCCAAGGCCACCCCCCCGGTCGAGCGGCCTTGATCAGCGAGATTCGCGCCGAAGGGGTCCGCGTCGTGATCGGGTCGCGAACCATCCTCGACGGGGTCGACCTCGAGGTCCGGGCGGGTGAGGTGGTCGCGGTCACCGGGCCATCCGGGTCGGGCAAGACCACCTTGATGATGGTCCTGGCCGGGCTCCAGGCCACCGAGGGCGGCCGGGTCCTGCTCGACGGCGAGCCGATGGTCGCCGCCGAGGGGGCGGAGAACCGGGTCGGGATCGTCCTCCAGAACCACGGGCTGGTCTCGATCCTGACCGCGGCCGAGAACGTCTCCCTTCCGCTCCAGGCGCGCCGGGTGGCGCCGGACCAGATCGCGGCCCGGACCAAGGACGCGCTCCACTCGGTCGGTCTCGACGACGCCTCCGGCCACCTCGCCGAGGACCTCTCCGGGGGCCAGCGCCAGCGGGTCGGGGTGGCCCGGGCCCTGGCCTCGGACCCGGAGCTGCTGATCGCCGACGAGCCCACCTCCGAGCTGGGCGCCGAGGCGAGGCACCAGGTGCTGGCCCTGCTCCGCCGCCACGCCGACCGGGGCCGGATCGTGGTCCTGGCCTCCCACGACACCGAGGTGGTGGCCGCCTGCGACCGCTGCCTCCGCCTCCTCGACGGCAGGCCGGCCACCGCTTAGCCGGGCCGTCCGAGCTCAGCTGGTCGGGGGCGGTTCCTCTTGGGGCTGGTCCCGGTTGATCAGCTCGGCACCGTAGCCGCGCCGGACCACCTTGACCAGGGCACCGGGCGGTAGCACCTCGAGTACCTCCCTTGTCAGCTGGACGCTGCCCTCCCTGCTGACCACCGCGTAGACCTCGCCGAGCCGGCCCTCGGCACCCACCAGGCCGTCTCGGATGTTGACCGTCCGGGGGAGCGCGTCGGCGACCGCCTGGTCGTGGGTGACGCAGATCAGAGTCGTGCCCAGCTCCCGGTTGACCTGGAGCAGGAGCTCGAGGACGATGTCCCGGTTGTCGATGTCGAGCTGGTTGGTCGGCTCGTCGACCAGCAGCAGCTGGGGCCCGAGCGAGATGCTGGCCGCGATCGCGAGCCGCTGCTGCTCACCGCCGGAGAGGGACCCGACCGGGCGATGGCCCAGGTTGCCCACCCTGAGCTGGTCGAGGAGCTCCTGGGCGGGCCGGATCGAGCGCCGGGCCCGGGAGCGCCCCAACCGCTGGGCGAACTCGACGTTCTGCAGCCCGGAGGCGTAGGGGAGCAGATTCCGCCCGGGATCCTGGAGCACCAGGCTGACCCCGCCGGCGTGGAGGGCGGCCAGCTCGCGGCTCGACATCTGACCGACATCGTGATCGCCGAGCAGGACCCGTCCCGATGACGGCCGGACCAGGCCCGCCAGCAGTGCCAGCAGGCTCGACTTGCCCGACCCGGACGGTCCCAGCAGCGCCATCGCTTCGCCCGCCTCGATTTCCATGTCGATGCCGCGGAGGGCGGCCACGTCCCCCTCTTCGCTGGGATAGAGGAGCACCACCCGCTCGCAGTGGACGGCGAGCCCCTGGGGCTGGGTCGGGGCTGGGGCCGGGCTCATCTGAACTCCATCCGCAGGCGGGCGAGGTCGAGCTCCTGGACCGCGACCAGGGCGGCCAGCAGGGCGGCCGCCAGGAGGAGCACCAAAAGGGACACGGACAGGACCGCCAGGGGGAGCGCGGGCAGGCCCAGCTGGAGCGGGGGCTGGCCCACCGTGGTGCCGAATTCAGGGATGGCCGGGAGCGCGATCAGGGCGGCGACCACCGCCGCCACTATGCCAAGGATCACCCCTGGGATCAGCACCAGGCACTGCTCGGCGACCAGCGATCGGAGCAGGACCGGGGGGGCGACTCCGAGGGCGCGCATCACCGCCAGCTCAAAGGCGCGCCGGCGGGCGCTGAGGAAGAAGGTGAGCACGGTGGTCGCGACGGCCAGCGCCGCGGCCGCCCCGGCGGCGAAGACGAAGAACTGGTAGCCGAGGCCGAGACCGCCGGAGTTGTACCGCTGCAGCGAGGGGCCGGGTGTCGTCACCGAGACCACCCGGATGCCCTCGCCGACCAAGCGGCGCATGATCCTGGCCGGAGCGCCGGGCGCGAGCCACACCGAGGTCGTGCTCGCGACCGGGGCCTCGAGTTCGGCCGCCATCGCGGTCGGCAGGCTGATCAGCACCCC
>DATDII010000192.1:0-28941 GCA_036521135.1 Candidatus Dormiibacterota bacterium
GGCGCCAGAGGGCCCTTCGCAGGTCCTCCTCTCCCAGGAGCTCGGGCATCCCCGCCGCCGTCGCCTGGCCTGTGGTCACGGGGCGAGCAGGGTCTTGATCAGGGCCATCCGCACCGACACCCCGTTGCGGGCCTGGCGGAAGTAGGCGGCCCGGGGATCCTGGTCCACTGCCGGGTCGATCTCCCCGACCCTTGGCAGGGGGTGCATCACGATCGCCCCCGGGGCCAGCCGCTCCATCACCCGCTCAGTGATCCTGAAGTCGCCGCGCTGGTCCTCGGAGTCGGTCCAGGGCTCGCTGAAGCGCTCCACCTGGATCCGGGTCTGGTAGACGACGTCGGCGTCACCGACCGCAGCCAAGAGGTCCTCCGTCTCCCTGACCTTGGCCCCGTGCTTGAGCAGGTGGTCGACCACCCCCTGGCTCATCCGGATCCGGTCAGGCGCGACCAGGGTGACCCGGAGGCCGGGGTAGAGCGCCAGGAGGTAGGCGAGCGAGTGGACGGTGCGGCCGTGGCTGAGGTCGCCGACCATGACCACGTGCAGGTCGTCGAGCCGGCCGACCTCGCTCTGGATGGTGAAGAGGTCGAGCAGGGCCTGGGTCGGGTGCTGGCCGGGCCCGTCCCCGGCGTTGACGATGGGGACCGGGGAGACCTCGGCCGCGCGCAGGGCGGCCCCTTCCTCGGAGTGGCGCAGGACGATGCAGTCGGAGTAGCCGGCCACGATCCGGACCGTGTCCTCGAGGGTCTCGCCCTTGACCGCCGAGGAGAAGTCCCGGGCGTTCTCGGTGCTGATCACCTGGCCGCCCAGGCGGAGCATCGCCGCCTCGAAGCTGAGCCGGGTCCTTGTGCTGGGCTCGTAGAAGAGCGTCGCCATGATCCGGCCGCTGAGGAGCTGGCCGCCCCCTGCCTCCTTGAGCTGCTCCATCTCCGCCGTCAGCCGGAAGAGCTGGGCCAGGCGATCGCGATCGAACTGCTGGGCGGCGACCACGTGCTCGAGGGGGGTCGCCGCAGCGGGCCTGCTCGCCGCCATCTCCACCTCCCCAAGGGATCCCGGGGCTCGGCAGGCGGCCGCAGCGGCACCGCGCCGCTCAGCTCCTTACCGGCCTCGCTGGACCGGTTTCAAGGTCGCGTCCGCGCCATCATAGCGGTGGCCGCGGACGGGCGGCGGCCCTCAGTCGATCGAGCCGTCGGCGGCCGCCAGCTGGAGGTAGGCGGCCCGCTCCTCCTCGCTCAGGGGCGAGCGCCCGGCCGAGAGCACCTTGACCCGGAGGAAGAGGTCCCCGGGCGTCGCCGAGGCCTTGAGTTGGGGGATCCCCTTGCCGACCACCCGCAGCGTCCTTCCCGGGGGGCAGTGGGGCGGGATGGTGACCTCGAGCCGACCGGTCGGGCCCTCGGCGACCACCTTGCCGCCGAGCGCCGCGCGATAGTCCCGGACCGGCAGGTCGCGATAGACATTGCGGCCCTTGACCTCGGTGCCGCGATCGAGCTTGAGCCTGACCCGGAGGTAGAGGTCGCCCCGGCCCCCCTCCCGGACCCCGCTTCCGCCCTCGCCCGCGACCCGGATCTTGGACCCCTCGGTCACGCCCGGGGGGATGGTCACCTTGAGGGTCCGGCGCCGGTATTGGCGGCCGGTGCCGGAGCAGGCGGGGCAGGCCTTGACCCCGACCTGGGTCGCCGTGCCGCCGCTCGACCCGCCCTCCGCCACCCGGCCGCTGCCCCGGCAGGTGGGACAGGGCTCGACGATCGAGACGTGCATCGTGCGCTCGCCGCCCTGGACGGCCTCGGCCAGGGTCACCTCGAGCTGGTCCTCGGTGTCGGCGCCCTTCTTGGAGGCGGAGTTCTCCCGGCGCAGCTGCTCCATCTGGGCCTCGATCCAGGGATCGGCGCCGTCGCCGCCGGTGCCCCGGGTGCCGAAGAAGGTCTCGAAGAAGTCGCTGAAGCCGCCAAAGCGGGCCCCTGACCGGTCGGCCGCCCGCTGGGCGGTGTCGCGGGCGCGCGCCCCGGCCTCGGCGAACGGCTGGCCGTGCTCCCGGCGGAAGGCCTCAGCCCGCTCGATCTGCTCCCAGTCGGCGCCGAGGCGGTCGTACTTGGAGCGCTTCTCCTGGTCCTTGAGCACCTCGTAGGCCTCGTTGACGCGCTTGAAGCGCTCGGTCGCCTTGGGATCCTTGTTGACGTCCGGGTGCAGCTCGCGGGCCAGCTTGCGGTAGCGGGCCCGGATCTCCTTGTCGGTGGCGGTGCGAGGCACGCCCAGGGTCGCGTAGTAGTCACGGAACTCCACAGCTTCAAGGTACCGCCTGGACCTGGCTCACGAAACTCGCCCGGGCCGGTCGGCCGTCTCCAGCTGGGCCCGGATCTCGTCGACCAGGCCTTCCATCTCCGGTAGAAGTCCGCCGTCCGGCCCCAGGACGGGCCCCTCGAAGATGAACCGGGCCAGCTCCCGGCCGGGTCGGGACTGGCCCTGGACCAGGAGCGCCGACTCCCCTGGAAGGGGGCCGCTCAAGGGGAGCTCCGAGGTCGCGAGGTAGCGTCCGGACGCCGCCCTCTGGCCCCGGCTGCTGGCCACACCCGGCTCAGCCCGGCGCTGCCCTCGTTGGTAGAGGATGAGCTGCGACCAGTAGGAGTCGAGGCCCTGGTCGCTGCCCGGCGCCAAGCCAAAGCTGGCCAGGTGCTGCTCCAGGATTCCAGGTACCAGCTCGTCCCGGGCGCTCAGGCTGAAGAGGGGCACCGAGGCCACCAGCCGGGGGTTGATCTCGATGCAGCGGAGGTTCCCGTCGGTCCCCGCCACCAGGTCCAGCCCGAAGATGCCAAGGTGGCCGGCGCCCCTTAGCCACTCCGCGGCCCGCAGCGCCAGGCGGCGGATCTGGTCCGCCCCCGGAGGTGGCCGGTGGTAGTCGTTGCCGCAGGACCCGAGCGGGTGCGGGGTCAGGCTCGGGATCCCGGTCAGCTGGATGCCTGCCTGGCCGACCAGGAGGCGCTCCCTTGAGACCACCCCGGTGACCGTGACCGGGGTGCCGGCGATCCGCTCCGCGACCCGGCAGGGCCGGCCTCGGAACTGCTCGACCAGGCGCTCGAGCTGAGCCCGGTCAGGCACCGGGTAGGTGTGCTCGCCGGAGAAGCCCCGGGCCAGCTGGAAGACCAGGGGAAAGCGCAGCTCACCGGCTGACCGGAGCAGCTCCATGGTCGCCAGCCCGGTCTTGGTCGGGGGGGTCGGCAGACCCGCCTCCTCGGCGATCCGGCTGAACTGGCTCTTGTTCTCGATCCGGCGGGCGATCCGCGCCGGCGAGTTGGCGAGGAGAACGCCGAGGTCGCGGGCGACCGCCTCCGCTCCGGCCGAGCTCTTCCAGACCACGGCCGCCCCGAACCCGCCCTGGAGCCGCCGCTGCAGCTTCGGGTCCAGGAGCAGCGCCGAGGTGGAGCGGGCGCCGGTACCTGGGAAGGCCTCCCAAGCGGGCTGGCCGCCGGGAGCGATCCCGGCGCCGTCGGCGCAGAGGACCGGGAGCCCGCTCGCGATCGCCGGGAGCGGGTCGGGCCCGAGGAAGACCGCCTTGGACCTCGTTTCGGTCATGGCCGCTGGAACCCGGCCCCGGTGAGAATGCGGTCCAGCTCGCTCTCGGAGCTGGCCGAGGGCAGGTCGAGCTCGCGAGCCGGGGTTGGTGCCTGGTCGAGCTGGGCCTCGTCGCCGGTCAAGAGGGCGACCCAGGCTCCGGCCGGCCCGAGCCGCCGGCTCGCCGCCTCCCGCATCGCCGCCAGGGCGGCCAGGCCTTCCCAGGAGGTGCGCACACCCCGGCGCTCAGCCACCGGGCGGACGGCGGCGGCGGCGGCGCCCACCCGCCAGCCCCGTCCCCCGCTGGCGCGGACGGCCCGGCGGACGGCCGGGGCCAGCCGGGAGCGGTGGGTCCCGAGCTCGCCGAGGGTTGCCTCCGAGGTCGGCTCGCTTGTGCTCCGGCCGTACCAGGGCCGGGTCAGCTCACCCCCCGGTTCGCCCTCGACGATGTGCAGCTGGGGGCGCTCCTGGGCGGGGAGGAGCTGGTCGAACCCCTGGGCCAGACCCAGGGCCGAGGCACCGCTGCTGGAGAAGAGGAAGACGGCAGCCACCGGGCCCGCGTCCAGCAGCTCGGCGGCCAGACCCCGGTAGGCGTTGGGGGCGAGCCGGTTCACCGAGCCGCGCAGGTCGGCAAGGCCCCAGCTCTGGACAGCGTGGTGGAGCAGGGCAACCGGGCGGTCGCTGGTGACGGTCAGCTGCTGATAGATCCTCAGCCGATCGAGCTTGAGTCGAGGGGTCCGGGGGGAGACCAGGCTGAGGAGCCGGATCCCGCCCAGGGAGGCGTAGGCGGCGGCGGCGATGGCCGCGTTGCCACTGGAGGAGATCACGGCCTGGCGCTGGTTTCCGGCCACCAGCTCCGAGCAGAGCAGGCTCAGGCAGCGCCCCTTGTGGGACCCGCTTGGGGAGAGGTCCTCTCGCTTCAGGAGCAGGCCCGGGATCCCGAGGTCCCGGCCCAGCTCTGCTCCATCCTCCAGCGCCGTCCCGCCCTCGCCGAGAGAGAGCTGAGATGCAGCCGGTAGACTGACGCCGAAGAGGCGGGCATGGACCCACTGGCCCTGGGGCTGGCCCCCGCCCGGCTCAGGGGTGGACATTGAGGAGGTTGTCCGTGGGCGGCATCGGCGCGACCGTGAAGCACTGCCCCGATTGCGGTGCCGAACTCGAGCTCGGCGACGTCGAGGAGGTGGGCGACCTGGTCGACTGCCCCAACTGCGGTGCCACCTTCGAGCTGATCGCCCTCACCCCCCTGACCCTGGCTCTCTTCGAGGACGAGGAGAAGTAGCGGCGCGGACCGCCTGACGGAAGCCGCCCTCGCGGTAGTGGGCGGAGAAGAATCCGGGGCAGGCGGGCGAGAGCAGGACCGCCTCCCCGGGCCTGGCCTCGGCCACCGCCGCCCGGACCGCCTCCTGCAGGTGCTCCGTCTTTCGAACCAGCTCCCCCTTGCCGGCGCTGCCGAGCTCGCCGGCGAGCCGGTCCGAGCCCGCGCCAGCGAGGAGGAAGACGAGCCGGACCGGGCCGCCGACCAGCGCCACCAGCTCACCGAAGTCGATGCCCTTGTCCTCGCCGCCGGCGATGAGGATGCAGGTCCGGCCCACACCCCTGACCGCGGCGACCGTGGATTGGGGGGTCGTGCTGGCGAGGTCGTCGATAAAGTCGACCCCCTGGTGCTGCCGCACCAGTTCGGTGCGGTGCCGCAGCGGCCGGAAGTCGGCGATCTCACGGGCGGCGGCGGCCAGCCGCTCGGGATCAGCCGGGGTGAGCGCCGCCAGCACCGTCAGGGCGGCCCGGACGTTGCTCTGGTTGTGGGCGCCGACGAGGCCGATCTGCTCCGCCGCCATAGCGGTCAGGGTCTCCTCATCCCAGCGGACCCGGATCTGGCCAGCCTCCTCGAAGGCTCCCGGCCGGCCCTCGAGGCCCGCCTCGGACCGGGCGAAGCGCAGCTCCCGGATGCCCTCCGCCAGGGGGGCGCCCTCGAGGCTGAGCCGGTCCTCCCCGTTCCGCACCGCCACCTCGCAGCCGGGCAGCTCGAAGATGCGGCGTTTGGCCCTGATGTAGCCCGCCAGCCCCTGATGCTCGTCGAGGTGGTTGGGCGAGATGTTGGTGAGGCAGCCGACCCTTGGGGCCCGGTCGAGCTGGAGCAGCTGGCGGTTGCTGATCTCCAGGACCAGGCAGCTTCCCCCCTGGTCGCGGGCGACCTCCTCCAGCGCCTGGCGGTCGTGACGGTCGTTGCCGGCGAGCCAGACCTTCTGGTAGATCCCGGTCGCCCGCAGGACCGATGCCACCAGGGCGCTGGTCGTCGACTTGCCGTGGCTGCCAGTCACCCCGACCACCTCGCCCTTGGCCAGGTCGAGATAGGCCTGGACCAGGGAGTAGAAGGGGTGGCCGCGGTCCTGCAGCTGGAGCAGGGGCGCGTTGGCGGGGGCCAGGAACCAGGCCTGGGTTGGGATGATCAGGGCCGAGTCGGCGATCCCCTCCAGGTAGCGGTCGGCGAGCCTTAGGGCCTGGAGGCCGGAGAGCAGCTCCTCGAGCCGGAGCTGCCGCTCCCGGCGGTCCAGCCCCGCGTGGGCCAGGGAGTGGGCCTGCTGGAGGTGCTCCAGGTCCGGTTGCTGGTCGTGACCGACGAGGTTGGTGAAGCCCGCCGCCACCAGGTAGCGGGCCATCTCGCCTCCCTCGACGCTGGCCACCCCGACCAGGTCGATCCGCCGGTCGCGGAGGTCGGCCAGGGCCGGCGGCACCCGGAGCGTCGCGGTCGCCGCCAGGGGGCCCGGAGACTCCATCGGGGCTAGGTTAGCGTCAGCGGGCAAGCGCTCCCGGGACTCGGCGCACGGTGAGAACCTGGTAGCGCTCGCGAAACTCGGCCAGCGGCTCGCGGCGGACCTCATGGCACTCGCTGCAGGCGTGGACCACCTCATCCCCTCCCAGGTAGATGGCGATGTGGCTGGTCCGCCGCGGCCCCCGGTGCACGGCGCAGATGAGGTCGGCCTCGCGGAGGCCGGCGATGCGGATCCGTTCCCCGACCTGGCGCTGGGCCCGGCTGTTGCGGGGAAGCAGGACTCCCGCCGCCAGGTAGGCGCGCCAGACCAGGCCCGAGCAGTCCACTCCCTGACCACCGGTGCCGCCGAACACGTAGGGCCGGCCGAGCAGGGCGAGCGCGGTTGCCCGGACCGACTCGATCGGCCAGCCCGATTCGGGCACGGCCAGGACGCCCGGATCCGCCTCGGCAAGGGCCGGGCCCCAGCGGAAGCGGGCGGAGCGCCCCACCCATCCGACCGCCTGGCCTGGGGCCCGGACCAGGAACTGGCCCTCCCGGACCGCCAGCAGGGCGGCGGGCGGGTCGCCGGGCAGGAGCTGGGTGGTGAGCTCGGCAGGCTCGGTGTCGCCATCCGGGCGGTGGCGCCAGACGTCGAGCGGCGGACCGTCGGGGTAGAGGGCGAGGCGAGCCCGGCGCTCTGCCAGGACCAGCAGCGAGCAGCGGGCACCGGGCCAGATCGCCTCCAGGCGGGTCCGGAACTCAACCGCCTGGGAGGGCAGCGCGACCGTGCCCCGCCAGCCGTCGCCCGCCCGGCCCACCTCGATCAGGGCCTCGCCGTAGCGGAGCGTGGCCGCCGCCCGGAGCCGTTCGATCTCCGAGGCCACCGCGGAGACGAGATCGGCCGGGGTCGGGCTCAACTGTCCCCGGCTCCGAAGAGGCGGCGCCAGCCCGACTGGGCGGTCGGCCGGCCCTCGGCCGGGTGGAGCTCCAAGCCCAGCCCGTCGGTCGTGAGCAGGACGGGGCTGAGCGGGAAGCTGGCCAGGCGGTAGAGCCGGCGCGCCAGCTCCAGCATCGGCTTGGGTTCCGCGGCCTCGCCCACGGCCGCCACCACCATGGCCCGGTCGGGGGCGGCGATGGCCGCCCGGCCGCCGCCGAGCTGGCCCAGGCGCGCCAGGAACGCGGGCACCAGGAGCAGGCTGCTCGAGAAGAGGGCGTCGTCGGTGAAGAGCCAGGTCCGGTCCTTGGGATTCTGGTCCAGGACCGAGCCCCAGCGGGTCAGCCGAAGGCAGGTGTTGTAGTCGGCGTGCTGGGCCAGCTCGGAGGCGCTGAGACCGCCCGCCTCGGCCTCCGCCCGCGAGACTCCCCGCATCGCCTCGCCCGGGAGCGTCTCGGCGACGAAGGCGAGCAGACCGCCGGGAAGCTCCCTGGTGGCCAGCTCGGCGTAGCGGCGGTAGCGGCGGATGCTGCGCTCGGTCCTGACGCACCAGACCAGGCCGCCCGGGTCGGGCGCAGCCTGGGCCCGTTCGGGATGGGCCTCGGCCCCGCTCAGGCGGGGCCCGACCCCGGTCACAAAACGCGAGATTTGCTCGGGAACTGACACCTCGGGACGGTTGACCTCAGCGAACAGAGAGTCGAGCGAGAGCGACACCTGACAGCGCTCCTTGGCGGCGATGACGCCGAACCCCTCGGCCGCCGCCTGGAAACCCCAGTCCGAGTACCGTGCCCGGAGCTGGGTCAGGAGCCGCTCCTGAAACTCGCGCCGGGCCGATCCTAGTCGCGGGCCGGCCACGGTTCAGCCGGCCCCAGCCCGGTCGCCGATTGCCTCGGCGCCGGGGAGCGGGCGGACTGCGGGGGTGTCGCCTGGGGAGCGCGAGAAATCCATGGAGATACCGGGCAACTGTCTCACTGATTGGCTGGCGGCGGTGGCTTTTTGATCAACGGGCAACCGTATCGCCTCCGAGCCGTCCTCCCCCGGCACCGGTCCTCGGCTAGGTCCGGCTCTGGCGGCTGGCCACGTAGTCCACCAGGACGTAGTCACCGAGGCGGTCGGGACTGACGAAGAAGGCCCGGCCGCGGTTCTGTCGGGTCATCTGCTTGATGAACTGAACCAGGTACTGGTTGCTCTCCAACATGAAGGTGTTGATCACGATTCCGTCGCGGGTGCAGTGACGCACCTCCTGGAGCGTCTTTTGGAAGGTCTCCGGCAGGGGCGGGTACATAAAGACCGCGTGCGCGCCCTCCATGTGCGCGGTTGGCTCGCCATCGCTGACGATGATGACCTGGCGGTTGCCGACGCGGTGGCGATGGAGCAGGCGCCGCGCCAGCATCAGGCCGTGCTGCATGTTGGTGCCGTAGACGTACTCGCTGTAGGAGAGTTGCGCCAGCAGCGCCGGGCTGATCTCGCGCGCGTAATCGGAGAATCCGACCACGTAGAGGGTGTCTCGGGGAAACTGGGTCCGGATCAGAGAATCCAGCGCCAGAGCCATTTTCTTGGCGGCGTAGAAGTAGCCCCGCAACGGCATGCTCCGGCTCATGTCGAGCATGAGAACGGTGCTGGTCTGCACGCTCCGCTCGGGTTCGCGGACCTCGAAGTCGGAGACGGCGAGACGGAGCGGGCGGCTGCCGTCGCTGTGACGGACGGCGTTCATCAGGGTGCGCTCGACGTCGAGGTTGAAGGCGTCGCCGAACTGGTAGGGCTTGCTGTAGTCGCCCAGCTCTGAGCCACTGCCGGCAGTCCCCTGGCGATGGCTGCCGAAGCCGTCGGCGGAGAGGTGCTGAAAGATGTCCGCCAGGGCCTTCTGGCCGATCTTGCGAACCCCCTGGGGGGTGAGCTCGAGCCCGGCCGGGTCGCGCCGGAGCTGGCCCTTGGCCTCCAGCTCCTTGACCAGCTCCTGGATCTGGGCGAGGCTGGCAGCCGACTCCGGACCCAGGCTCTCCGCCATCTGCTCCAGGAGCTCGCCCGGCAGCTCGACCCCGGCGTAGGCCTGGCGGACGCCCCGCTCGAGGGAGTCCAGCTGCTGCAGCTCCCCCATCACGTCGAGCGCCCCGGGGAGGTCGAGCTCCTCCCCGCCGAAGAAGGGAAACCGGGTGCCGGCGGTGGGCTGGGGCGAGACCTGGCCAAGGAGCCGGGAGAGCTCAGCCAGCTGGGCCTGGAGCTCCTCGTCGTTGAGGCTGGCGCGCATGATCTCCTGGAGTTGCTGGCGCGTCTCCCGCGACGCCGACTCCAGCAGCGAGTTCAGCTCGGCCATCTGCTGGCGGAGCTGCTCGATGAAGCCCTCGAGGTCGTCCGGGTGGTCGGGGAAGTAGCTGCCCCAGCGCTCCATGAACTCCTGGTAGCCGGGGGGCTCACCCCGCTGCTGGCGCTGGAGCATCTGGTTGAGGTCGGAGACCATCTCCCTGAGCCGGCCCAGGTCCCGCTGATCGAGGGACTGGACCGCCTGGCCGAGGTCCTGGAAGTGGCGCTCGACCAGGCTCTGGCGCAGCTCGGCGAGGAGGTCCTGGAACTCCTGGCGCGCCTGCTGGTCGAGGAACTCGTAGTCCTGGAGGGCCCGGATCGCCGACCCCGCCTCGGGAGGGAGGCTGTCCAGCTGCTCGAGCCGAGCCCGGGTGAGCCGCTCGATCAGGCGCTCGCGGTCGGTGCCCGCAGCCGAGCTGGCTCGCTCGCCAAGCGTCTGGCGCTCCTTCTGGAGGATTCGGTCGAGGCGCTCCTCCAGGTCGCGGAAGAGGCCGTCGAGGTTGTAGCGCTCGAGCTTCTCCTGGCGCTGCTGGCGGAGCTGCTCGAGGACTTCCTCGAGGCCCCGGAGCTGGCGCCCCTGGCTGTCCTTGAACCCCTGGCTGAGCAGGCGCCGGAGCGCGGACTCGAAGTCCCAGCCGTGGAAGACGTCCTCGGCCAGGCGGGCGAAGAGCTCGCTGGGGTCGGGGAGATCCCCGGCCTGGCTGCCGTCCCAGCGGCTGTAGCGGAGCCGGACAGCGGCCACCGCGGCTTGCCTAGCTGCCGTAGACGGCGGTGCCGTCGACCTGGGCCTTGTTCAGCCGCTTGGCCAGGTGGAGCCCCTCCAGGACCAGCTCGAGGGCGGCGGCCACCGAGCCCGGCTGCTGGGGCTCGTCGAGGTCGCTGAGGATCCGCTTCATCTCGGGGATGCCGTCGGCGAGCTGGAGGTAGCGGGCCGCCTCGACCATCTCGCCCACCTCGATGGTCAGGCCCTGCTCAAAGCGCGCCAGCATCGGGGCGAACTCCTGGAGGGCGAAGTGGCGCCGGAAGACGTTGCCGGTGGCGCTGCGGAGCAGCTTCTCGAGGACCGCCTGGTCCTCGCCCTCCTCCCAGGTCTCGAGCTCGAGCTTCCCGAGCGTCGAGGCGGAGAGGGCGCTCAGGTCGCTGAGCCGGGGCACCGCCTCGGGCTCCCCCAGGCTGATCGTCCGGCGGACGGCGTTGGCGCAGAGGCTCTCGAAGTTGGCGATCGAGAGCCGGACCGAGACCCCCGAGCGCTGGTTGATCTGGGTGGTCCGCCGGGCCAGCTGGGAGATCTCGGCCACCAGCTCGAGCATGTACTGGGGAACGTGGACCGGGATGCCCAGGCCGGCGAACTGGTCCCGCTCCTGCTCGATGATCTCGGCCTCGGCCTCAGGCGACCGCGGGTAGTGGGTTCGGATCTGGGCGCCGAAGCGGTCCTTGAGCGGGGTGATGATCCGCCCCCGGTTGGTGTAGTCCTCGGGGTTGGCGGTGGCCACGACCAGGACGTCGAGGGGGAGGCGCACCTGGAAGCCACGGATCTGGACGTCCCGCTCCTCCATGATGTTGAGCAGGCCCACCTGGATCCGCTCGGCCAGATCGGGGAGCTCGTTGATCGCGAAGATGCCCCGGTTGACCCGGGGAAGCAGGCCGTAGTGGATGGTGAGCTCGTCGGCCAGGTAGCGGCCCTCGGCGACCCGGATCGGGTCGACCTCGCCGATCAGGTCGGCGATGGACGTGTCGGGGGTCGCCAGCTTCTCCCCGAAGCGGTCCTGGCGCCCGATCCACCCGACCGGCGTCTCGTCGCCCAGCTCGGCGACCAGGTCGCGGCCGAACCGGCTGATCGGGGCGTAGGGGTGGTCATGGACCTCGCTGCCTCGGATGACCGGGATCTGCTCGTCGAGGAGCTCGGCTAGGGCGCGGATCAGCCGCGACTTGGCCTGACCCCGCTCGCCCAGGAAAACGATGTCCTGGCCCGCCAGGATCGCGTTCTCGATCTGGGGCAGCACCGTGTCCTGGTAGCCGACCAGGCCCGAGAAGCGCTCCCGACCCTGGCGCAGTGCCTCGACCAGGTTGTCCCGCAGCTCCTCCCGGACCGAGCGCATCCGGTACTCGCTGCCCCGCAATTCACCGAGGGTGCTGGGAAGTGCCAACTAGATCCCAGCCCCACCACCAAGGCGCACCACTTGCCAACTATAGACAGGCGCCAGCAAAGGGGCGGGATGGGAGAGCGAGCTTGGCCCAGGGCCACCAAGGCCCCTCGCCTCGGCGCCCGATCCCCCAAGCTATGCCGCCATGGACGCCACTTCCGAAGAGCGAGCCGGCCATGCCGGCTCCGCCTATGGGGAGCATCGCCAGGCGGCCGCCGACCAGGCCGGCTACACCGTCCGCTTCGGCTGGGGCCCGGTCGGCGCCGCGGTCCTGGCCCCCGGGTCGGACGTGATCATCGTGGTCGATGTGATCACCTTCTCGACCGCGGTCGCGGTGGCGGTCGAGCGGGGTTGCCTCGTCTACCCCCACGCCTGGGACCCGGTCGCGGCCCGGGCCAGGGCCGAGGAGCTGGGGGCGCGGGTGGCGGTGAGCCGCTCCGCCGTGTCGGAGCAGGAGCCCTACTCCCTCTCACCGGGGTCGCTGAGCCGGGCGCCGGCGGGCCAGGCCCTGGTGCTGCCCTCGCCCAATGGCTCGGCGATCTCGGCCGAGCTGGCGCCGGGACCAGCGCTGGTGCTGGCCGGGTCGCTGCGCAACGCCTTCGCTGTTGCCCGGCTGGCCCGGCGCCAGGGCCAGGTGATCTCGATAGTCGCGGCCGGCGAGCGCTGGGCCGACGGTGGGCTCGACCTGGCCCTGGAGGACATGATCGGGGCCGGCGCGATCATCGACGGGCTCCGCCGCCGACGCCGTTCACCCGAGGCGGCTGCCGCCGCGGCCGTGTTCCGCCAGGCCCGGCACCAGGGCCTGCGCCAGGTTCTCCGCGAGTGCGTCTCGGGGCGGGAGATGCGCCGGCGCGACTACGGCGAGGAGCTGGAGTGGGCCTGTGCCCTCAACGTCTCGGCGGTGGTCCCAGTCCTCCGCCAGGGCGCCTTCCAGGCGGCCGGCTGAGGCCAAGGGAGCGCGGATCCCGGGGCGCTCCCGGGTCTGCCATGGCCTCATCGGTTGGTGCATGATGACGATGCCAGGGCGCTTGGCAACCCGGACCGCGGATCAGGGAGACGGCCAATGACCGACCACGCCCAGGTCCTCAAGGACCTAGCCCCGCCGATTGCCGAGCTGCGCCAGGCGATTCCCGAGGTCTGGGCCGGTTACACCCAGATGCACCGGGCGGCGATGGCCGACGGTGCCCTCTCCGCCAAGCACAAGGAGCTGACCGCGCTGGCGATCTCGCTGGTGAAGCGCTGCGACGGCTGTGTCAGCGCCCACGCCCGGGGGGCCGCCCGCCGAGGCGCCACCGCTGGGGAGGTGGCCGAGGCGATCGGGGTCGCGCTCATCCTCGACGGCGGCCCAGCCACCGTTTGGGGACCGCGGGCGTTCGAGGCCTACCAGCAATTCGCGAGGGAGATCCAGGCGGCGCCGGCCCCCGATGGGGCCGGGAGCACTCCCTGACTCAGGGCCCGCACTTGAGGCGGCGGAGCGGGTGTTGATCGCCCAACGGCGGTCGAGAAGGAGGAGAGGATGGCAGGTTTCAAGGCATTCCTGATCCAGGGGAACCTGGTCCAGATCGCCGTCGCCTTCGTCATGGGCGTCACCTTCGCGACCCTGGTCCAGGCGCTGGTCGGGGACCTGTTCACCCCGCTGATCGCCGCCATCATCGGCAAGCCCAACTTCAACCAGCTGAGCTTCACCCTCAACCACTCGATCTTCATGTACGGCGCCGTGATCAGCGCTCTGATCACTTTCGTCCTCGTCGCGATCGTCCTCTACTTCGCGGTGGTGCTGCCCTACCAGAAGCTGGTGGGACTCCGTCAGGGCCAGCCTGAGGCCACCACCAAGCCCTGCCCCGAGTGCCTCAGCGAGATTCCCCTGAAGGCGACCCGATGTGCCTTCTGCACCGCGCTCCAGCCTGCGACCGGCTGAGCCCTCCCAAGGGAAGAGCTGGCTGAGCCGAGGCTTCCGCCAGAGAACCGCCGGGAGGCCGGTAGGCCCTGGACCAAAGCTGGGGCCGTTACCTTAGTTCCGATGCACGGCCAGGAGAGTGGGGTGGGGGGACGGCCGGCCGCCGTCCCGGCGACCAGGGCCGACCTGCCCATCCCGAGGACGATGTCGCTGGCGGTGGACCGGGTCACCGAGCTCAGCCCCAGCCTGCGCGAGATCGGGCTAGCCGGGGAGGATCTGCTCGGATTCAAGTTCCTGCCCGGCCAGGACCTCATGCTCCGCCTGCCGCTTGGCCACGACGAGGTGGTGAGCCGGCGCTACACCATTCGGCGGGCCGATCCCGCGCTCGGCCGGGCCGAACTCAACGTGGTCATGCACGGCGACGGTCCGGCGGCACGCTGGGCCGGCGCCGTCAGCCCGGGAGACCGGCTCGCCGAGGTGGTCGGCCCCCGGGGCAAGATCACCTTGGACAGCTCCGCCGGGTGGCACCTGTTCCTCGGCGACGAGACCTATATCCCAGGCACCCTGGCCCTCCTGGAAGCGCTGCCCGGCGGAGCCGCCGCCAGAGCCTTCCTCGAGATTCCGAGCGCCGCCGACCAGCAGCCGGTGCCCGCAGCCGACGCGATCCGGGTCGAGTGGCTCGTTCGCGGCGATCGGCCTCCGGGCGAGCCCGGCCTCCTTCTCGAGGCGCTCCGCGGCTGGCAGCAGCCGGAGGGGCTCGGCCACGTCTACATCGCGGCCGAGGTCCGGGTCGCCCTGGCCCTGCGGGACGAGCTGGTTGGGCGGGGACTGGCCCGAGAGCAGATCTCGGCCAAGGGCTACTGGGACCGACGCCGGGCGAACGCCAGCCGAGGCGAGCCGGACGAGCCCGCATAGCCGGTCCCGCGTGAGTCCGACCCGGGCCAGGGGCCGAGCTGGGGGCGGCGCCCCCGGGCCGGCCGGGGCTCGCCAGCTTTGACCCGGGGAGGAGAAGAGCTCCTGGTGTTGGCGGTGGATCCCACCGAGTGGGAGAGCCTTCGCGAGATCCGCCTCAAGGCCCTTGCCGACGCCCCTCAGGCGTTCGGCTCCACCCTGGCTCAGGAACTCGCGCGGCCGGAGGCGGCTTGGCGGGAGAGGGCTGAGCCCAGCGCCGGGGGTTGCACCTGGACCGCCCGCACGGCCAGCGGCTGGGTTGGCCTGGTCGGCGCCTTCGTCACCGAGGGACGGGTCCAGCTGGTCTCGATGTGGGTCGCCCCGGGCTGGCGTCGCCGGGGCGTGGCCCGGGCGCTGATCGCCGCCGTCGTGGCCTGGTTCGGGGAATCCGGTCAGGGTGAGCTCTACCTCCGGGTCGGTGCCGACAACCTGGTCGCCCGCCGCTGCTATGAGGCAGCGGGCTTCCGGCTCGTCGAAACGCCCTCGACGAGGCCCCGCGGTCCCGGCAGCGAAACGGTCGAGATGACCTGGTCCGATCTCGGCTGAGCGCTTTCACATTCTGGACCTGACTTCGTCGCCGCCACAAACGAGCCCGGCCGCGGGATGATGATCCGGTGGGCGGGCTGGTAGGACAGCCCCGGGGCAAGGAGGGAACTGTGTCGGCGGCAGCTGCTGACCGGTCGGCGTCGGGCCGGTGATCTGGCTCTATTTCGCTTTGGTGCTGGCTGCCCACGAGGGCTCCCATGCGCTGGCGCTCTGGGGCTACGGGGTCCCCTTCGCCCCCCGGGTCTGGTACAGCTCAGACTTTCCCTGGCTCGGCTTCGGCTGGAAGTACCTCATCGACGACGTCGAGCCGGAGCAGCGTCGCACCATCCTGACCGTGGGGCCGATCGTGGAGGCGATCCTCTGGATGGTCGGGGCCCTCCTGTTCCCTCCTTACTTCCTCGGACTGATCGTGATGGCAGGGCTCACCCTGCTGCTCAACCGGGTGCTCCCCGGGGGCGACCTCTGGAAGGCCCGCCGGATCCGGCGGCCCGCGCCACTGCCGCGGCTTGAGGCGGGGGCGACCCAGGGCTGACCCGTGCCTGGCGCAGTCCTCCCGCCCCGGAGATTGCCGATCGCGAGATCCGAGTTCCGGTACAGACCGTAGACTGGCCCGGTGGCGCCTGAGAAGCCGACGGCCCCCCCTGCCGTCGGCTCGGCAAAGTCCCAGGCACAGGGGCCTGCCCCGACCACCGCGCTGACGGGCGCTCCCGTCGGCCCCTCCTCCGCCGGGGTGCCGCCTGGCACCTGGGGCTGGGTTCGCGCCGCCGCGATCGTCCTGACCGTCTTCCTCATCTACCAGCTTCTCCTGGTGGTCGCCGGGTGGCTGACCACGATCCTTACCGTGATCCTGGCGCTGGTCCTGGCGGTGGCGATCAGCTTCGTCGCCGACCCCGTGGTCGGCGCGCTCCAGCGCCGGGCCCACTTCCCGGCCGCACTGGCGGTGCTGACCACCCTCATCCTCGGACTGGTCCTGGTCGCGGCCGTGCTCTTCTTCGTGGGCGGGCCGCTGGTGGGCGAGGCGCGGAGCCTGGCTGCCCAGATTCCCCACCTTCTCTCTCGCGCCAACGGCGAGATCAGCCACGTCCGAGCCCAGCTCCGCAACCACGGCATCCAGGTGGGCGGTGGCGGAGTCGTCCCCACCAATCTGACCTCCTACATCCCGGGAGCGACGGGGATCCTCCTCCACGGGCTCACCAGCACGGTCCAGGTCCTGGTCGACGTCTTCGTCGGCCTGGTCATCTCCTTCTGGCTGCTCAAGGACGGCCGGATGCTGCGCCGCCAGTTCCTCGAGCTGCTCCCGGCCCGGCTCCGGGCCGAGGTGACCTTCGGCTTCGACGCCTTCGCAGTGGTGGTGGGCGGATACGTCCGAGCCCAGCTCCTGATGGCCCTCCTGGTCGCCATCCTGGCCGGCGCGGGCACCGCGATCCTGGGAGTGCCCTTCCCCCTGGTGATCGCCGTGGCCACCTTCATCTTCGAGCTCGTCCCCCTGGTCGGGCCGTTCGCGGGCGGCGCTGTGGCGCTCCTTCTCGCCCTGACCAAGAGCCCGATCCTGGCCCTCTTCACCCTGATCCTCTTCCTGGCGATCCACATCGTCGAGGGCTACCTGCTGGCGCCGCGGATCCAGGCCAAGTTCGTCAAGCTCCATCCCCTGGTGGCGCTCCTGGCCCTCTTCGGCGGGATCGAGGCGGCTGGATTCCTGGGCGCCCTCTTTGCGGTCCCGGTCGCCAGCCTGCTGGCCGTCTTCATCCGGGCTGGCGTCCTCGACTGGCGCCACAACCGCCCCGACCTATTCGGTGCTCGGGCCACCGAGCGGGCGGCGGTCGGCAGCGCGCCCGGACGCAGGGTGCTGCGCGAGTTCACCCCGATCCACCGCGACCTGTGGAACTGGGTCCGGCGCCACACCGGACGCTCCCGGTGACCGGCCGCTACCTCTAGGGCAGGCGTGAGTGGGCTGGTCGCCCGGACGCCAGCTCGGCAGTTTTTCTAGGCGACCGCGCCTGGCCAACTGGCGAGCAGGGCCAGAGCGCCCCGACAGACGCTGGGCGGGGACTCCGTGCCCTTCACTCGAGGAAGGGCGAGAGCAACCCAGGGCAGGCTTCCTCGGCGACCCGGATTGACTCGGGCAGCGTCAGATCCTGGAGCCGGTACGCCTGACGACCGGCCGCTGTGGTGGCGATCAGGTTGACCACCCGGGCGCGACGCTGAAAGAACGACTGGTGCAGGTTCCAGCCGATGATGCCCTCGGTCAAGACCATGCTCCGCCGACGCACCAGCGAACCGGAGCGGACCACCAGGCACTGACCGACCACGGCATGGCCGAGGCTCCGATAGCGATCCCAGGCGACTGGGAGCAGGAGGAGGAGGAGACCTGTGGCCGCGAGCCAGGGCCAGGCGGGAAGCGCTCCCAGCCCCCAGAGGATGAGCAGGAGGACCAGCACCGGCGCCATCACCAGCAGGACACGGTTGAAGCGGCGCCGGCGGGCAACCGGGCCGTGCTCGAGCAGCGCCGCCTGGACCGGACCGGTGCTGCCCAGGAGCTCCGCCGAGACCGACGCGGCGATCCGCTCGGGGGCGGGCGGGACCAGCATCGACCCGCCTCGCTCGGCGCCCCGGCCGACGCGAAGTCCGGTCGCGATCGCGATGCAGCGGGCGCCCTTGACCCAGCGCAGGAGCAGCGGCTCGCTCAACTCGATCCCCCGGAGCCGGCGCTCGTCGATGCTGATCACCCGGTTGGTGAGGAGCCCCCTGGTCACCTGGAGTGTGCCTGCCTGCCGGATCAGGCGAAAGTTCCAAAAGGCGAGCAGGTAGCCGAGAGTCGAGGCCAGGGCGATCAGGATCACGGCTGCGACCAGGGCGACCAAGGCGAGCAGGGTAGGTGACGCCGAGCCGAGCTGCTCGATGATGCTGTGGATCGGCCCCAGCCGGTTGACCCGGAGGTGGCCCTCATTGACGATCTCGAGACCGAACCCGACCACTGCTAGGACGGTGACCGCTCCCGAGAGAGTGAAGGGACCGTAGGCGATCCATCTCGGCTGCCAGCGAGCGAGCTCGGTCGCCGCTGGTCCAGCCTGGCTCGTGGTCGCGGTCGGGGCCGCGACCGCCGACCTCCGGTGGAGGAGCTCCTCCCGGATCCAGCTCGCGTCCTGGGCGCTGAGCCCGTCCAGCTTCAGGCCGCGGTCCTCCTTGCGATCCGTTCGCCCGGTCCCGATGGTGATGCTGGCCAAGCCCACGATCCGATGGAGCACATGGGCGGTCAGGTCGACCGTGCGGATCCGGTCCCGGGGCACGGTCATGGTGCGCCGGCGGAAGAGGCCGCGGCGCACCTGCACCTGGGCGACTCCGATCTGATACCTGGTCGTGAACCACCGCAGGGTCCCCGCCGCCAGGGTGACCGCCAGTCCGATCAGGCCCCAGAGCGGCCCCCGGCCGCTTCCGCTCCCAGCCAGGACCAGCACGGCCAAGAAGGGAAGGTTTTTCAGGATCTCCTGGAGGGGCAGGAGCAGGAGCATGCGCGCGTCAAGCCGGTGCCAGACGCCGGGGTCTATGGCTGAGACCGCGCCCGCAGCGGCCCCGGTCTCCGGCGGCACCGGCTCCGGGATCAGGTGGCGTCTCCGGGGGTCTGCTGGGCGATCGCGGTCAGCTCCTCGACCAGCTCCTCCGCCGTCTGGCGGTCGAGCCCGCTGATCCGGAGCGGGCCCGCCGCCGAGGCGGTGTTGGCGGTCACCTTGACCAACCCGAAGAGCTGCTCGATCGGCCCTCGCTCGCTGTCCACCGTCTGGAGCCGCGACAGGGGCGCGACCCGCCGCTCCTGGTGGAACCAGCCGGCCTGGGTGTAGACCGCGACCGAGGTCACCTCCCAGCGATGGACCCGGTAGCGCCACCTCGGCATCACGATCAGGTGGCCGACGGCGAGGACCACCGTGACCAGGAAGACGACCAGATGCCAGACCTGGTCGCCCGACTGAGCCAGCAGCCAGACCAGCTCCAGGATCAAGACCACGGCCCAGCCGATCGCGGCCCTGGTCGTCCAGTACCAGACGGCGACCGGGCTGACCAGGTGGCGGGGCGGACGGAGGGTGCGCACCCCGGGCGGAAAGGCCCTGTCGACCGGCTGGCCCGATGGGGGAACCTGGGTCATCAGGTCCCTCTCCTGTCCCTGGCCCGGGACGCCTGGCTGGCGGCGGAGCGGGCAGATGCCGCTCGCGCGCGGCGGTGGTTCTGCCCGGTCGATGGCTCGCCTAGGTTGTGGATCACCGCCTTCCCTGCGCGCTCCCGGATGCTGTCCAACTCCGCGGATCCTACGATCGCGTTGCCGCGACGACGCTCCCCGGCCCGCACTGCCGGCAGCCTACTCTCCAGCGCCGGGATGGGACAGCTCCGGACACGCTCGGGGGCCGGGTCGTGGGCGGACTGCCGCAGCAGGTGCCGCTCCGGAGTCGGACCTCAGAAGCCTGCTCCTGGCTGCTGTTGAGCGGGCGATATCATCGGGCTGCTCCGGGCGGAGCTCAAGGAGGCCGGATGGAGCTCGGTCGAGGGCTGGTCTTGCTACCGGGAGAGGGGGAGCGCTTGCAGGCGCGAGGTAGCCAGATGTTCTTCAAGGCGGTCTCAGCGAGCACCGGCGGACGGTTGTCCCTGATGGAGCGAACCCTGCCCCCGGGGGGGCGAATGCCGCCCCCGCACCTCCACCGAGACCGCGAGGAAGCGTACTTCGTGCTCGAGGGGCAGGTGGCCTTCCTGGTCGACGGCCAAGAGGTGATCGGGGAATCAGGCTCCTTTGTATTGGTGCCAGGTGGCGTTCCGCACACCTTTGGTAATCAGGGGTTGGTCCAGGCCAGGCTACTGGTCATCCACGTCCCCGGCCTGGACGGCTACTTCCGCGAGCTGCAGGCACTCTGGGCGGGTGCAGCGCCGCCCGAGCCGGCGCAGGAGCGCGAACTCATGGCCCGACACGGGATGGAGCCTGCCTAGCCGCGGGTCGGCGCCCTGGGCTGACGCCGGTGCGCGGAGTCGGATAGCGCGGTGATCAGCGCCGGATGCCCAATCTGATCGAGGGGGCGACAATGCAGGCTGAACTCCCGGCACGACGGTCGCGTCGCCCCGGCGGGGTACCATCATCCCCGGCAGCACGGCTGAACTGGAGGTGCCATGGCGAACGACATCGATGGTTACGGCTTTGCTGAGCAGGGCCGGAACGTCGGTCGGCTCCAGGCCGACATCCGCGAGCTCGACGGGGCGGGCATCGAGAGGGTGGCCCAGGGCTGGGACCGCCATGTCGGGGACGCGAACCTGGATTCCTTCCGGGCCGCCGAGCAGCAGGCGTCCGAAGAGCTGGAGCAGGAGAGCCGGGTCGAGCTCTGGCACAAGGTCAGGCAGAGCGTGCTCCGGCTGACCGAGGGTGATGCGGCGCTGGCCAGCTGGAAGGCAGAGCACGGAGAGATCGGTGCCAAGGCCGAGCGTGCTGCGCTGGCGGCGGCTCTCGGGCTTCTCGCCGGCGCCGACTCCGACCGGCCCGACCTGGCCCTGCTGCTCCGCCCGATGGCCGAGGCGCTCCCCTGGCTGATCCTCGATGAGGAGCTGCCCGCGGGGGCCTAGCCTGCCCCGGCTCTCCTGGCCTGCGACCCTAGCTGGTCGCCGTGCCCAAGGGACTCGCCGGCAAGGCGCCCTGGCAGCTGACGCCCAGGCGAAGGCCTCAGCGGCCCGCTGCGACGCTACGGCGCTCAGAGCTGAGGAAGGGGACGGCTTCCGGGCCAGCCCTGGCTAGCTCACCGCCTCCGGCTGGAAGGTCGCCCACATCGAGGCGTAGGGCCCGTGGTCGGCGAGCAGGGCCTCGTGGGCCCCGTCCTCGACGATCCGGCCCCTAGCCAGGATCACGATCCGGTCTGCGCTGCGGGCGGTCTGGAGCCGGTGCGCGATCACGATCGTGGTCCGCCCGCTGGCGAGCCTGGTCATGGCGGCCGCGACCCGGGCCTCGGTGGCCAGGTCCAAGTTGGAGGTGGCCTCGTCGAGGACCAGGATCTTGGGGTCGATCAGCTGGGCCCGGGCGAGCGCGATCAGCTGCCGCTGCCCGGTCGAGAGCGAGCGGCCCCGCTCCAGGAGCTGGTGCTCGTAGCCGTTGCTGAGCCTCTCGATGAAGTGGTCGGCCCCGACCCCCCGGGCGGCGGCCTCAACCTCGGCCGGCGATGCCTCCGGACGTCCGTAGGCGATGTTGTCGCGGATTGAGCCGGTGAAGAGGAAGGGCTCCTGGGGGACGTAGCCGACGTGGTGGCGATAGTCCTCCGGGGCGAGCTGGCGCAGATCCTGACCGTCCACCATCACCCGCCCCCGCTCAGGGTCGTAGAAGCGGACCACCAGCTTGGCCAGGGTGGACTTGCCGGCGCCGGTCTCGCCGACCAGCGCCACCGTCTGCCCGGCCGGGATGGTCAGGTCGATCCCCCGAAGTGCGGCCTCGGCGGACCCGGACCGGCCTTCGGACGTCGCCCGTCCGCTGGATCCCTCCCTGACCGGGTAGGTGAAGTGGACCCCTTCCAGGGCCACCACGCCGTGGGGGAGCCGGGCCGGGATGGGATGGGCCGGCGAGGGGGTCAGGCTCCGGCTCCCCATCAGCTCCCGGATGCGACGCATCGAGGCCCCGGCCTGCTGCCAGGAGTCGAAGACCTGGGAGAGCTGCTGGATCGGGGAGAAGAACATGTCGATGTAGAGCAGGAAGGCGATCAGCGCCCCGCTGGTGAGCTGGCCCTGAGCGATCAGGTAGCCGCCGAAGCCGAGGATCACGGCGTCGGCGACGTCGGCCAGGAACTGGACGAATGGGAAGTAGACCGAGACCAGGCGCTGGGCCGAGAGCCGAGCCTCGAGGTAGCGCCCGCCCAGGCGGTGGAACTCCGCCTGGCTGAGACGCTCGTGGCGGAAAGCCTGGGCCTCGCGAACCCCGGCCAGGCTCTCCTGGAAGTCGGCATTCACGATCGCGATCCGCTCCCGGGCCCGGTCGTAGATCCGGCCCGCCCGGCGCCGGAACATGGTCGTGGCGATGCCCAGGGGACCGATCACGAACATGCTGGCCGCGGCCAGCCGCCAGTTGATGAAGAAGAGCGCCACCCCGACCCCGACGAAGGTGCACACGCTGACCACGGCGGTGATCAGGCCGCTCTCGAGGAGCGACTCCAGGGAGTCCACGTCGGTGGTCATCCGGGTCATGATTCGGCCCGCCATCTCGCGCTCGTAGTAGTCGATGGAAAGCCGCTGCAGCTGGGCGAAAATCTTCACCCGCAAGGCGAGCATCAGCCGCTCCGCGGTCCGTCCTGTGATGAACGTCTCGGCGATCGAGTCGGCCAGGTCGAGGAGGGTGATCACCAAGAAGACCAGGCTGGCGGCGATGATGACGAAGAGAGAGCCGGCGACCACGCCCTGGTCGATTCCCCGCTGGATCAGCAGGGGCCCGGCCAGGCTCGCGATCGCGTCCAGGATCACCAGCGCCAGCCCGAGGCCGAGGGGACGGCGGTAGTCCCTGACGAAGCCCCAGAGCGAGAAGCCCTCACCGGGCGGCGCCTCGGCGTCGACGTCGATGGCGACGTCGTCACGGACCGGGCGCAGGGCGGCCACCTTGGCGAGAAGCTCGGGGGTGGGCGCCAGCGAATGGCGCCAACCGCCGCTGCCGGTGCCACCCAGCCCAGCGCCCAGCGTCGGGGCCATCGCATGACCGCCCCCGGCCCCGGTCGCGACCCCGCTGTTCCGCTCCGGCCGCCGCCAGGCGGAGCCTGGATCGGGCGCCGCCTTGACATCGACCAGCCCCACGGTGAGCGGGGAAGCCCCCTTTTCCGGGCCGGAGAGGAGCTCGCGGTAGAGGGCACAGCGCTCCATCAGTTGCGCATGCGAGCCCTGGTCGATCACCTCGCCCTGGTCGACCACCACGATCCGGTCGGCCAGCCCCAGGGTCGACTGGCGATGGGCCACCAGGATGGTGGTCCGGCCCGTCATCAGCTGCCTCAGCCCGCGATGGATCGCCTCCTCGACCTGGCCGTCGACCGCGCTGGTCGCGTCATCGAGGATGAGGATCCGGGGATCGGTTAGCAGAGCCCGGGCCAGGGCCACCCGCTGGCGCTGGCCCCCAGAGAGGCTCAGGCCCCGCTCTCCGACGACGGTGTCGTAGCCGTCGGGAAGGCGGCTGATGAACTCGTCCGCCTGGGTCAGCCGGGCGACCGCCATGATCTCGTCCAGGCTGGCGTCGGGCCGGCCGTAGGCGATGTTGGCCCGGATGCTGGTCGAGAAGAGGAAGCTCTCCTCGAAGGCCACCCCGATCTGGCCCCGGAGCGAGCTCAGGGTGAGCTCGCGGACGTCGTGGCCGTCGACCAGCACCGCTCCCTCGGTCACGTCGTAGAAGCGCGGGATCAGGGCGGCCACGGTCGACTTGCCCGAGCCTGACCGACCGACCAGGGCGACCGTCTCCCCCGGCGCCACGGTCAGCTCCAGGCCTCGCAGCACCGTCGCCTCCGCCTGGTAGCCAAAGGTCACCCCCTGGAACTGGACCTCGCCCCGAATACCCGGCAGCTCGATGGCCGAGCCCGAGTCCTGGATCGCCGGCCGGGAGTCGAGCAGGTCGAAGATCCGCTCCAGGCCGGCCCGAGCCTGCTGGGCGATGGTGAGCATTCCCGCCAGCGTCCGGGCCGGGGCCATCATCGAGGTGAGGTAGGTGGAGAAGGCGAGGAAGGTGCCCAGGGTGATCTCGTGGTGGAGGGCGAGCCAGCCTCCGAGCCCGAGCACCGCGACCTGGCCCAAGGTGGGCAGCGCCTGGAGGATCGGCTGGTAGCGGGCCTGCAGCCGCACCGCCCGCAGCCGGGATCCGTAGAGGCGCTTGGCGGCCGCGGTGAGGCGGAGAAGTTCGCGGCGCTCCTGGCCGAAGGCCTTGACGATCCGGACCCCGTTGACGTCCTCGTCGACGATCTGGGCCACCTCGCCCTCCTTCTGCTGCCCGTCCCAGGTGGCGGGGAAGATCTGGGAGCGCATCCGGTACGAGACCACGAGCAGGGCCGGGGCCACGATCAGGCTGACGACAGCCAGGGGCGGGGAGAGGATGACCATGATCACCAGCGAGCTGACCAAGAGGAGGGCGTTGCCGCTGACGTTGGGGAAGAGGGCCAGCAGCCCCTGGACCAGGGTGGAGTCCGAGTTCGCCCGGGAGACCAGCTGGCCGGTCGGCATCCGGTCGTGGCTGGCGAAGTCGAGCCCCATCAGCCGGTCGTACATGGCGTTGCGGAGGTCGTACTGCACCGCCAGCGCCACCCGGCCTCCCTGGTAGCGCCGGAGGTGGCCGAAGAGGAAGGCGAGGGCCCCGATCCCGACCAGCGCCGCCAACCAGGGGGCCATCGGTGAGCGGTGGTGGAGGATCACGTTGTCGAGGATCTGGCGGGCGACCAGCGGGGCAGCCGCTTGGCAGCCGCTGGCGAGCACGGCCGCGGCGAGCGAGACCACGACCGCGTTCCGGTGGGGTCGGAGGTAGGGAAGGAGGCGGCGCACCCAGCCCGGGGGCCGCGCCCCTCTTGGGAGCTGGCTCACGAAGTGGGAGTCGCGCGGGCCGCCTGGCGCAGCTCCAGCCCGAGCGCCAGGTTCTCGAAGGCCGCAACCGCCCCGGCCGGGTCGGGACAGTGGCCGACCACCTCCGCCAGCTCCGCCGACATCGCCGCTCTCGCCCGGGCCAGGGCTCGCCGTCCGGGTCCGGTGATCTCGAGGCGGATCGCCCGGCGGTCCTCTTCGCCGGCGGAGCGGGTCAGTAACCCCCTGCCGACCAGGGACTCTACCGCCGCGCTGATCGCGGGCTTGCCGAGCGCCAGACGTCGGGCCAGGCGCGAGGCCCGGGCGTCGCCGGCCGCCACCAGGCTGAGGACGCGGTAGTGTGAGAGGCCGAGTTCAGGGTTCGCTCGCTCCAGGATCCGCGCCAGCTGAGTCAGGGCCTCGACCGCCCGGCCCAGTTCGGACGCGCCCTTCCCCGCCTGCGCCAGTTGGGCTGAGGCCACCGGCCGAGTTTAGCCGATTGGTTCGGCCATTGAACTATCCCGGGGCGCCGGTTCAGGCCGTGGCAGCGCTCACTTAGGGACTAGGGCGACGACCGGGATCCGGCGCTCGGTCTTCTCCTGGTACTCGGCGAACCCAGGGAAGAGGCTCGCCTGGCGCGCGTACTTTTCATCCCGCTCCGCCCCGGTCAGCTCGGTCGCCGAGACCTCGATGGTCTGGTCGTCCACCTCGACCGAGGCATCGGGGTGGGCGATGAGGTTGTGGTACCAGGAGGGGTTGGTGGGCGCACCGGCCTTGGAGGCGAAGACCAGGTAGCGCTCCCCGTCGCGCAGGTACATCACTGGATGGATCCTGGGCTCGCCGCTGCGGGCGCCCCTGGTGTGGAGGAGGAGCAGGGGCGCCCCTTCGAAGCCGCCTCCCACCTTGCCCCCGTTGGACCGGAACTCCTTGATCACCGTGGTGTTGAAGTCTTCGGCTGGGCTCATCTGGTGTGGACCTCCCTGGCGGACGCTGGCGACTCTCTGACCTAGCCTACCGGCCGGGCTCCCCGGGCGGGTCCGCCCTCGGAGGGATCGAAAGTCCGGCTCAGCCGGCCCGGAGGAAGGCGACCCTTCCGCCGACCACGGTCGCGTTCACGGCGCCGTCGCCGACCACGGTCAGGTCGCACCGGTAACCGGGGGCGAGCTGGCCGCACTCTCGCTCCATGCCGGCGGCAAACGCGAGACCGGTGGTGTACCCGGCCAGGGCCTGCGCCTCGGTGAGAGCCTGGTCCGGGTACCAGTCGGCGCGGGCCCGCCAGCTGGTCGCAGCGTCGATGCCGAGGAGCGGGTCGGGCGACTCGCCCGGGGCGTCGGACCCGAAGGCGAGGGGCACCCCGGCCCGGGCCAGGCCGGCCCACGAGTAGGCGTGGGCTGCGGTCGGACCCCAGACGGCGTCGGCAGTCTCGCGGTCGCTGACCGCGTGCAGCGGCTGCATCGAGGCGACCGCCCCGGTGCTCCGAAATCGGGCCAGGTCACCCTCCTCGACGCACTGGGCGTGCTCGATCCGAGGCCGCCACAGGGGCCAGGGGGTGGGGTGGCGCTCGAGGGCGGTCAGGGCCCGCCGGACCGCACCGTCGCCGATCGCGTGCAGGCAGAGGTTGAGCTCAGCCGCCTGGCAGCGCTCGATCAAGTGGTCCAGCTCGGGGTCGGGGATCCGGGCGACCCCGCTGCCGTCCAGCATCTCCGCGGTCAAGCTTCCGAGGGAGCCGTCGAGGAAGGCCTTGATCCCCCAGATACGGAGCAGGGGACCGCCGAAGCCGCTGCGGATGCCGACCCGCTCGGCGTCCCCGAGCGTCCCGACCGGGAGGTTGACCACCACCCGCAGGGGCAGGCGGCCCTCGGCCTGGAGCCGCTGCAGGCAGAAGAGGGTCTCGCTCGGATCCATCGTGTGCAGGGAGCAGAGGCCGAAGGCCGCGAGGTCGGCCAGGACCGCCTCGAGCAGGCGCAGGTACTCCGACCGCCCGGGCCGGGGGAGGATGTCGGTGAAGAGCTGGCCCGCCTCGCGGACGATCCCGCTGGGATTCCCATCCCCCTCGCGGTCGATCAGCCCGTCGGGCGGGTCCGGGGTCGCCTTGGTGATCCCGGCCCGGGAGAGGGCCGCGCTGCTGGCCCAGAGCGAGTGTTCGTCCTTGCTGGCGAGCAGGACCGGCCGACCTCCTCCCGCCTGGTCGAGGTCGTGGCGGCTTGGCCATCTGGGCTCGGGCCAGAGGCTGCGGTTCCAGCCCCGGCCAAGGATCCACCCGTCGGGGGGAGCCGAAGCCGTGGCCCGCCGCACCTGCTCAAGCACCTCCGCCAGCGACCGAGTCCGGTGGAGGTCGAGGCCGACCCGGAGATGCACCAGCTCGTCAAGGTGGATGTGGGAGTCCCCGAGCCCAGGGAGGGTTTGGCCCGCCAGCTCGACCACCTGGGTGCCGGCCGGAGCCGCCGCCCGGGCCCCGGGTCCGACGGCGAGGATCCAGCCGCGACCGTCCGCGAGCACGTTGGGCTCGCAGCCGACGAAGAGGGTCGAGGGGATGCCGGCAGAGGAGGTCATCGCCGTCATTCTGAGGCCCCGATCAAACTCCTCGTCCCCGCCCAGGCCGGGCTAGGCGGCGTGGCCGCGGTGGCTCGCTTCGGACTCGCCGGGCGAGCGCGGCCGGGACCGCTGCGCGGGCAGGGCAGTAGCCCCATCGGCCGCCGACCGGGAGCGCCACCGGGGCCAGGCCAGGGCCAGGAAGAGGAGCGGGCAGACGAACCAGGCACCCACCACGTACCAGGGCCACGGTCCCATCACCAGGAGCGGGCTCCAGCTGGTTGGAGGCTGGCGCAGGAAGAGGTAGTCGCCGTGGACGGCCCAGTTGGCTGCGCCGGCCAGCACCGCCAGGGCCATGGTGGCCAGCCAGGCTCCGCCGACCGAGCGCCAGCCCAGGCTTCGCGCGGATCCGCCTGCCAGGCAGATGGCCCCGAGCAGCAGGGCCCAGTGGTTGGCATAGAAGGCAAAGTAGAGCGGGGAGGGACTGGCCGCTCCGATGGCGGGGAAGGCCAGGCCCAGGGTGCCGGCAGGGGCACCCCAGAGGTAGCCGAGGTCGGCCCACGGTGACGGCCGGGCCCTGACCAGCGCCCAGATCACGACCAGGCTGCTCACGTCGGACAGCTGCAAGGGCAGGTTGTGGGCGGGCGACCAGGTGCCGGTGAAGGCGGGATAGAGGAGGTTGGTGGCCTCGCTGGCGGCGAGCACGGTGGCGAGTCCGATCCGAATCGACTGAGCCAGCAGGTCGATTCGGCCAGAGGGCTGCCGCCCCCGCGCTGCGGGTGGTAGCGGGAGCTCGGCGACTCGCCCCAGCACCCGGGCTGCCGCTAGCTCGGGGACAGGGGCCGGGACACAGTCCCAATCCGGGCTTCGAGCGACCCGTTGTCGTCACCGAGGACCACCTGGAGGTGAAGGCGCGTGAGACGGTCCGCCTCGGTCGGGTCGGCGGCGGCGATCGCCCGGGCCAGCTCGGAGTGGGGCACGGCCGATGTGCTCCTGGTGAGGTCCCCATCACTGAGGGCGACCAGCCGGTATCGGCTGAGCCTCTCCCAGAGCTGGGCCAGCGCGACCGAGAGGACGGTGTTGTTGGCCATCTCATGGATCAGGCGGTGAAACTCGAGGTGGGCCTCGTGCCAGGCCAGGAGGTCGGCGCTGGGCTGGAACTCTGCTCGGAGGACGAGCGCACGGCGCTGCTTGGCGGTCGCCGCGGTAGCCGCCAGGCTGGCCGCGAAGGGGTCGAGCTGGAGTCGCACCTGGCGCAGCTCGACGAGCTCCCTCAGGGTCAGGGGTACCACGCAGACGGTCTTGTCGCTCCGGACCTCGAGTAGGCGCTCGCCCTCGAGCCTCCTCATCGCCTCGCGCAGCGGCGTGACCGAGACCCCCAGAGTCAGCGCCAGGGTCTCCTGGTTGAGGGCTGACCCAGCGGGCAAGGACCCGTCCAGGATCCGCGAGCGGAGCTCGGCGTAGGTCGCCTCGCTCTTGGTCATGACCTTGACCCTTCCGAGAAGGCCACCGATGGTGCTGGGCGCAGCAATCGAGTGCTCCGCCACGGCGGTCTCGTCAGGCATGGCGGCTCAGTGTACGGGGCGAACGGGCAATCCAGGCCAATCGGCCGGCACAACGAGTCTCAAGGTCTCCCAGCGGAGGAGCTGGACGGGTCAGCTCACCCGTCGGCCGCGCTCCCCAGGACCTCGCCGAACGCGGCTCAGGCAGCAACTCCCCAGAAAGTGGTTTCATTGGCTTTGGATGGTCCTGACGACCAGCTCGGAGGGATCGGGACTAGCGCTAGGGCAGATCGTACTTCAGACCATCGACCGGGCTCCCGCTG
>DATDII010000193.1:0-6651 GCA_036521135.1 Candidatus Dormiibacterota bacterium
AGGACCACCTCGCGGGTGCCCGCCTGGGCGAGCAGGGCGATGGTCTGCTCCAGCATCGGGACCAGCGCGTCCAGGCCCTCCAGGGTGAAGGTGTGCTGGCCGAGGTAGGTCCTGCGGAGAAAGCGCTCGAAGGCGTCCACCTCGGCCAGCCGGCGGAGCAGCTCCAGCTCCTGCTCGGGACCGAGCTCGATCCGGTGGACCCCGGACTCGATCTGCTTGCGGAGCCAGACCCGCTGCTCGTGGCTGGAGATGTGCTCGATCTCGTAGGCGATCGTCCCGCAGTAGGTCTGGCGCATGTGGGGCAGGGCCTCGGCCAGGGTGTCCCCGGGCACCATCACCCGCATCATCCAGGCGGGCACCGCCGCCATCAGCTCAGGCGTGAGCTTGACCGTCTCCGGCTCCAGGGCGGGGTCGCCGGGAGGCTCGCTCCCGAGCGGGTCGAGGTGCGCCGCCAGGTGACCATGGGTGCGGTGGGCCTTGACCAGGGACATCCCGGCCGCGACCGCGTACATCAGCTCCTGGTTGGGGGGCAGCCCCGGGCTGGGCCCGACGGCACCGGAGGTCCGGCCCAGGGTGGGCAGCGAGGGCAGGACCACTCCCAGGCTCGCGGCCACAACCTCGTAGAACCGGTCGCCCCCGGCCAGGAGCTGCTCCAAACGGCGGAGCAGCCCGCCCGACTCCACCCCCTGGATCAGCCGGTGGTCATAGGTGCTGGTCAGGGTCATCACCGGGGCAACCCCCAGCTCGCGAGCCGTCCTCTCGTCGAGCTGGCTCAGGCCCACGGGCAGGCCGATCGCACCGACGGCGATGATCGCCGACTGGCCCGCCATCAGCCGGGGGATTGAAGCGATGGTGCCGACCCCGCCCGGATTGGTCAAGGTCAGGGTCGCCCCCTCCAGGTCGTCGACCTGGAGAGCCCCGGTTCTGGTCTTGGCCACCAGCTCGTCGTAGCGCAGGCGGAAGGCGGGGAAGTCGAGGCGATCGGCACCCCGGATCACCGGGACCATCAGGAAGCGGCTGCCGTCCCGCTTCTCCACGTCGACCGCGAGACCGAGGTTGACCCCCTGCCGCACTCGCTTCTGGGCCACCCCCTCGAGGAGGGCGAAGCTGGTCGAGAAGACGGGCATCTCGCTGGCCGCCCAGGTGAGGGCGAAGGCGATCAGGTGGGTGTAGGAGAGCTTGGCCGATGACTTCTTCGAGGCCAGCTCCTGGTTGAGCTGGGCCCGGCGCGCCACCATGACCCCAACCTCGATCGTGCGCACGCTGGTGGCGGCCGGGATCGCCAGGCTCGCCTCCATCGCCTGGACCAGGGCCAGGCGGGTGCCCTTGATCGGCGTCGTCGCCGGCTCGGCGGCTGCCTGGCCGCCCCGGCCGCCGGCCCCGACGTCGGCACCTCGGACCAGGCCCCCGGGACCGGTTCCCACCAGGGCTCCGAGATCGGCTCCGGCCAGCGCCGCCCGGCGGCGGGCGAGCGGGGTCGCCTCCGGGGAGGGGCCGTTCGCCGAGCCGGCTCTGGGGAGAGCCCCCCGGGCCGGCTCGACCGGTGCCGGCCGCTCCCCCGCCGACAGGACGTCGGCCGAGATCTCGGCCAGCACCGTACCCACGGTCACCGTCTCCCCCTCGGGGACCAGGATCCGGGTCAGCACCCCGCCCGCGGGCGCGGGCAGCTCGGCGTCGACCTTGTCGGTCTGGATCTCGACCAAGGCCTCCCCCAGCGCCACCGGGTCGCCCACCTGCTTGCGCCAGGTGCCGACGATGCCCTCGGTGACCGACTCGCCCAGCGCGGGCAGCGTCACCTCCTGGAGGCGACCCTGGCCCTCGGCCGCCGGGCTCGGGGCCGGCTCCACCGGCTGCGCCTTTGGCGACGCGTCCTTGCTCTGGCTCGGGGCAGCATCCAGGGCGCCGACCTCGATCCGGGCCAGCTCGGTCCCGACCGAGACCGTCTTGCCCTCCTCCGCCAGGATCGCGGTGATCCGCCCGGCGGCCGGGGCGGGCACCTCGGCGTCGATCTTGTCGGTCTGGATCTCGACCACCGTGTCCCCGGCGGCGACCAGATCCCCCACCTGCTTGCGCCAGGTGCCAACGGTGCCCTCGGTGACTGACTCGCCCAGCGAGGGCAGAGTCACCGCTACCGTCTCATTCGGCACCACGCCTCCTGCGGGTACGAGCCCTGCCACCTCGGCCGGTCCGGCTCCGGATGGCAATGTCGCTGGCCAACTTTGAATTCAATTCTACCGTCGCAAGGCAGCGGGGCCCGGCCCGGGCCGCCCCGGCGGCCGAGCCGGCCTCAGCCGATCAGCCCCTGATGCTCCAGCCCCTTGATCTCTGCCGGAGCCAGTCCCAGTTCATCTCGGAGGATCTCCCGGGTGTGCTCCCCCAACCGGGGCGCCGGGCTCGGGGCCAGGTCAGGCGCCGAGTCGAAGCGCAGCGGCGAGCGCGCGACCAGGTGGGGGCCCAACCCCGGCTCCTCGACCCGCTCGAAGAGCGCCCCCGGAGCCAGGCGCGGGTCTGAGGTAACCATCTCCTGAACGGTCTGATAGGGGCCCCAGACCGCCCCCTCCGCAGTGAGCCGGGCGGCCACCTCGTCCAGGTCATGGGCCAGGCACCACTCGGCCAGGAGCCCGGCGATGGCCTCCCGGTGCCGGAAGCGCTCGGCCTCGTCGCTGAGGTCAGCGCCGAGGCGCCGCTCCAGAGCCTCGACCTGCTCCCCGATGCCACTCGCCAGGACCAGGGCCCGCCAGTGCCGAGGAGTCAGCGCCACCACCATCAGCCGGCGCCGGTCCCGGGTCTGGAAGTCCCGGCCGAAGGACCCGTAGATGTCGTTGCCGAGCCGGGGCCGGGGCTCTGCCTCCAGCTCGGCCTCGGCGACAAGGCCGAGGTGGGAGGAGACGGCCAGGGCCACGTCGGAGAGGCTGATCCGGACCTCCTCGCCCGACCCCGTCCGGCTTCTCTGGCGCTCGGCGGCGAGGAGGGCGGTCGCGGCCAGGAACCCGGTCATGCAGTCCCAGGCGGGGAGGACGTGGTTGACCGGGCCGACCGTCGCCTCGGGCCCGGTCAGCCAGGGAAACCCGAGGGCGGCGTTGACGGTGTAGTCGACCGCCACCGAGCCATCCCGGTTGCCTTCGATCCGGACCACGACGACGTCTTCCCGGCGCCGGCGGAGAACCTCCCGGGTGAGCCAGTCCCTCCTTCCGAGGTTGGTTAGCAGGAAGCCCCGGTCAGCCCCTGGGGCCGTGACCAGCCGGCTCACCAGCTCGCGTCCTTGGGGCTGGCCGAGGTCGATCGCCAGCGAGCGCTTGCCCCGGTTGAGCCCGTCCCAGTAGAGGCTGTGGCCGAGGTGGACCGGCCAGCGCGCCCGATCCGGGCCGCCCCCGAGCGGGTCGACCCGGATCACGTCGGCCCCGAGCGCGGCCAGGGTCGCCCCGCCCAGCGGCGCCGCCACGAAGGCGGAGACCTCAACCACCTGCAGCCCGGCCAGGATCCCTCGCCCCCTTGGCCGCTGGTCGCTCATCCCCGATCCAGGAGCGCAGGCGCGATCACCCGAAGGGCGAGCACCTCCTCCGTCCCCTCGAAGATGGTCAAGACCCGGGCATCGACGAAGTGACGGCTGACCTCACTCTCCTCGGCATATCCGCTCGCCCCGAAGAGCTGCATCGCGTCCCTGGTGACCAGCTCAGCGATCCGACCGGCGTAGAGCTTGGCGAGCGCCGCCGCCAGGGGAAGGTCGGCCCGGCTCGCCCTCGCGGCCCGGTAGGTGAGCTGCCGAGCGCCGGCCAGCTGGGCCGCCATCAGCGCGATCCGGGCTCCGGTCAGCTGCCAGTCCCGAAGCGGTCGGCCGAAGACCACCCGCTCCCCGGCGTAGCGGCAGCTGGCGTCGAGGGCCGCCTGGATCAGACCGACCGCGCGGGCGGCGGTCTGGAGCCGACCCATGTCGAAGCCGGCCATCTGCAGGTAGAAGCCCCGATCGAGCCCGTCCTCGCCACCGACCAGCGCCGTGGCGGGGACCTGGTAGCCGTCAAAGGCGAGCTCGAAGGTGTGCATGCCCCGGTAGCCGATCGTGGGGATGGCATGGCCGGTGAGCCTGCCACCCCCGGGCTGGACATCGCGGAAGTCGCGGCCCGGGTGGGGCGGCTTCTCGATCAGAAAGAGGCTCTGCCCCCGGTGTCCAGCCCCCGGCTTGGTCCGGCAGAGGACAAGGAGCAACTCCGCCCGGCCAGCGAAGGTGCACCAGAGCTTGGTCCCAGAGATGGTCCAGCCGCCGTCCGCATGGGGTTGGGCGCGGCACTGGATGCCGGCCACGTCGGAACCGTGGTCCGGCTCGGTCACGGCGACGGCGGTGAGCTTGGCCCCGGACGCGATGGCTGGCAGCCACCTCTGCTTCTGCTCCTCGGTTCCCCCGGCCAGCAGGGCGGCCACGACGATCTCAGGGCGCGTGACCAGGCTGCCCGCGGTGAGCGAGACCCGGGAGAGCTCCTCGGTCGCGATCAGGACGGGGAGCGGATCGGCCACCGCCTCCGCCGAGCCGCCGTAGCCCGTGGGAATGGAGTTGGCGAGCAAGCCCAGGCGCGCCACCCCGGCGATGATCGCCTCCGGGAGGTCCGAGTTCTCACGATGGATCGCCTGGGCAACCGGGCCCACCTCTCGGACAGCGAACTCACGAACGGATTCGCGAATGGCGCCCACCTCGGGACCGTCGGCAGTGAGCGCGCCCGGTTCGCGAAGGACCAGGTCGGCCAGCCTGGCGAGAGGCTTGGGCCCGAGGCTGGCCGCCAGCTGCCGGCCTTGGGCCAGCGGCACGGGGCCGGACTCACCAAGGGACAGGCCGTCGGCTTCGAGCCCGAGGGCGGCCTGCCCCGCGAGCACGGCGGCGCAGGCGCGGGGAGCCTCCCCGCCAGACTGATCGGCCCAGGCCTCAGCGGCTCTGGCCGCCTCCAGCCGGGCCTCTGCCCAGGCCAGTTGGTAGATGGCCACCTGATGGGCATCTCGGCCCTGCTCGCGGACCAGGTTGGAGAGGCGACCCCGCCAGTCGGCCAGCGCCCAGCTCAGGGACTCGAGCCGCCCCTGGTTCGGGTCTGGCCGGTATTGCCCGATCGCGAGGGACCTCCTGGCGCCGGGGTCGGCCACCGATCAGTGGGGCAGCACGCCGATGCCGAGCAGGGGATCGCCCGCCTTGACCGCCAGCGAGGTCACGCAAAAGACGACCTCGCCCTCGGCCACGGAGTGGAGCTCCCGCAAGGTTGCCCCGAAGACGTCGCGCAGCTCCCCGACCACCTGGCCGGCACCCACCTGCTCGCCCACCACCACGGTCGGGTGGTAGGTGGCCGAGATGTCTGTCCTCATCCAGGCCATCTCGGCCAGCTCCCGAGGCGGCTCGGCCGGGGGCCCGACCGGCTCGATCATCCCGAGGTGGGCCATCACGTTCTGGAGCCCTCGCAGATGGCGGCTAACGGAGGCCTCGTCGCAGATCCCCTGCTGGCCGACCTCGGCGACGATGGCAGGCACTCCGGCCAGGGCGGCCGCGCCGACCGAGTGGTCCCGGATCAGGGCAGGGTCCTCGGCCAGGGTCCGCTCGAAGCCATAGGCGCGGGCCATCTCGTGGGAGGTCTCGCGCACACCCGGATCCGGCGCGTCAGCCCAGAGCGCGAAGGGGGCCAGCGCCTCGTTCATGTCGCCGCAGTGGGCATCGACATAGGCGTCCGCCCCCTCGATCAGTTCGGCCAGCAGGAACGCCGCCACCCGCTCCGAGGGCAGCCCGCCGGGATTGCCGGGGAACGCCCGGTTGAGGTTCCTACCGTCCCGGGGATTGAGATAGATCGAGCGCTCGTAAAAGCCCGGGGTGTTGACCAGGAGAACGGTGAGCAGCGTGCCCCGCAGCGCGGTGGGGTCGACCCAGCGGCTGAGCCGGGTGACCGCCTCGATCGGGACGTACTCGGCGGCATGCATCCCGGCGGTGACGGCGAGGGTGGGGCCCGGCTCCCGTCCCCGGTTGACCACAACCGGGATCTCCCAGGCCGGCTCGACTCCGGGGATGGTCACCCAGCCCTGGCTGCGCCTGCCCGGTTCGGCTGTGATCTCGCCAACTTGGGTCCGGCTCATCCCGCCCCTCCTTCAGTACCCGATCCGGCCCGGCCGCTACCTCCCGGTCCCGCCCTCAAAGGGTCGGCCCGGCCACGTCCCTGCCGCCAGGGCGCTTCGTAGTATTGCGGCGCGTCCGGTTGGCAACCATGGCGGGGGGCAAGCTCATGACCGTCCCAGGTTACTATCGGCCGCTCCGCCGGCTGGTGACCGGGGTGGGCCCGGACGGGCGGACCTCCGTGATCAGCGATCAGGTGACCAGGGACACCGCCGTCGCCGCCGACTACGTGGTCGACGACCTCTGGGTGATGGGGCTGCCCGCCGCAGAGGCGGTCCCACCGAGATCCCGGGCTCGGCGGACGACGACGTCCAAGCCGGCTCCGTCGTCTTCCGCCGCTGCACGATCGCCCCCTTGGCCACGATCGACTTCCACACCACGGAGACGGTGGACTGCCTGGTGGTCGCCGGCGCCGCGACCCTGGTCCTGGAGACGGGAGAGGCCCAGATGGTGACCGGCGACTGCCTGATCCAGCGCAACACGCTGCACGGCTGGCGCAAGGACAGCGCCGAGCCCTG
>DATDII010000194.1:0-26572 GCA_036521135.1 Candidatus Dormiibacterota bacterium
TGTCGGGGACCGAGATGGTGGTGGTCAAGCAGTCGGTCAGCCGTCTGGCCGCCCGCAACCTCCATCCCACGATCGCTCGCCGGCGGATACACGACGGCACGATCAGTGCCCTGGCCCGTCTGCCCGAGCCGGGACCGCCCCGGCTCCGGCCGCCCTTCCGACTGGCGGTGCGGCTGCGCACCGCCGACCTGGCCGCGCTGGCGAGTCAGGTCCGGGGCGTCGAGGCGGTGTCTGAGCTCGAGGTGATGGTCGCGGGAGACGACGCGCTCGCCGTCTATCGGAGCTTTGTCGGACTGCTCCAGATCACCAGAGGCCTGGCCCAGGAGCGCTAGGCGGCGCCGGACGGCTTGCTGAGCTGGGCCACTTCCGGCTGCAGGCCCGGCTCGGTGGGGGGCGATACTGGGCGCGATGGGATCCAGCGGATACGTCGCGGTGCCCGGCGCCGACTGGACCGACCTCGGTCCGGTCGATCCAGCCGAGGAGGCCGCCCTGACCCTGGTCCTGCGGCCCCGCCCCGACACGGTCACCCCCATCCCCGAGGACATCGGCGCCGTCTCGGTGCGCCTTCGAGCCCATCTCTCCCGGGAGCAGCTGGCCGATGTTCGCGGCGCCCATCCCGATGATCTCGAGGCGGTCCGCAGCTGGTCCGCCGCGGCCGGGGTTGGCCTGGGGGCCGTCGCCGCCGGGCGCCGGACGGCGGAGGTTCGAGTCCCAGTCGCTCGGCTGGCGGCGCTCTTCGGGATGGAGCTGCGCCGGGTGACCGGCCCGGCTGGCGAGTTCCGGATGGCAAGGGGCGAGCTGGCGCTTCCGCCCGAGCTGGAGGGGAGGGTCATCGCCTTGCTCGGGCTCGACACCAGACCTCTCGCTCGGCCCCACTTCCGGCCCCTGCCCCTGCCCTATCCGGTCCAGTCCGTGGCCGAGGCGGCCCCGCTCAGCTACCTGCCGACCCAGGTGGCCGAGCTCTACGGATTCCCGACCGGGACCAGCGGGTCGGGTGGCTGCATCGGCCTGATCGAGCTGGGCGGCGGCTACCGGGCCGCCGACGTGACCGCCTACTTCAGCGGGCTCGGCCTCGCCGCCCCCGAGCTGGTCCCGGTCGCGGTGATGGGCGCCGCGAACTCGCCCACCGGCAACCCGGACGGTCCCGACGGGGAGGTGATGCTCGACATCGAGGTGGCCGGCTCGATGGCGACCGGGGTCCGGCTGGCCGTCTACTTCGCCCCCAACACCGACCAGGGATTCCTCGCCGCCGTCAACGCGGCCCTCCACGATGAGGCCAACCGGCCGACGGTGATCTCGATCAGCTGGGGCGGCCCCGAGTCGAGCTGGACCAAGGCTGCGATGACCGCCTTCGACCAGGCCTTCCAGGACGCCGCCCTGAGCGGGGTCAGCGTCTGCGTCGCCGCCGGTGACAGTGGCTCCAGCGACGGGGCCACAGACGGCCAGGCCCACGTCGACTTCCCCGCCTCCAGCCCCCACGCGCTGGCCTGCGGCGGGACCCGGGTCACCTCCAAGGCCGGCGCCATCGAGGCCGAGGTCACCTGGAACGACACCGCCCAGGGCGGTGGCGCGACCGGCGGCGGGGTGAGCTCGGTCTTCGCCGTCCCCAGCTGGCAGGACCAGGCCAAGGTCCCGGTGGCGGCCGACCCTGGCCACAAGAAGGGCCGGGGAGTCCCCGATGTGGCCGGCAACGCCGACCCCGAGACCGGCTACCAGGTGCTGGTGGACGGGCAGCGCTCCGTCTTCGGCGGCACCAGCGCCGTAGCCCCGCTCTGGGCGGCGCTCCTGGTCCGCTGCGGCCAGGGCCTGGGGCACAGCCCGGGCTACCTCAACCCGCTCCTCTACCAGTCGCTGGCCGCCGAGGGAGTGACTCGGGACATCACCAAGGGCAGCAACGGCTCCTACCGGGCGGCCGCGGGCTGGGATCCCTGCACCGGCTGGGGCAGTCCCAAAGGGGGCCGGCTGCTGGCCGGCCTGGGCGCCTGAGCGGCGCCTGATGAGGGTCCTCGGCATCAACTGAGTCGGAGTCAAGACCAACGAGCTCGCCTCGACCAGGGACTTGTTCACCGAGGTCCTGGGGCTCGAGGTCTGCCACCAGAGCCCGAATTTCGTCGTCCTCCGGCTCCGGGCGGGGACCAGCTCGAGCTGGTCGGGTCAGGCGGCCCCGACCCGGACCCCCAGTTCGCCCACGACCACGTGGTCGCCGGCTTCCTGATCGCCGACTTCGAGGCGGCCTGCTCCGAGCTGCTCCGCGCCGGGGGCGAGCTGGTCGGCGAGGTCGAACGCGCCCCGGACGGCCACCGCTGGCAGCACCGCCGTGCTCCTGAGGGCAAGATCCTCAAACTCAACAGCGCGGCCGCCCGACCGTCCCCGCCCGCTGCCTAGCAGGCGGAGGGCACCGACCGGCCACGCCCCCGCCCACGGTGTGGCAGGCTGTGCGGGTGACCCAGCTTGATACCCGGCCTGTGACCGCGCCCAGAGACGGGGCGGCGCCGGCGATCGCGGCCCGGGAGCTCCGCAAGACCTACAAGGAGATCGAGGCCGTCCGGGGGGTGAGCTTCGAGGTCGCGACCGGCGAGATCTTCGGCTTCCTCGGGCCCAACGGGGCGGGCAAGTCGACCACGATCTCGATGCTCTGCACCCTGGTCAACCCCAGCTCGGGCCAGGCTCATGTCGCGGGCTATGACGTGGTCGCCGACCAGGCCCGGGTCCGCCAGCGGATCGGGCTGGTCTTCCAGGACACCACCCTCGACGATTACCTGACCGCGGCCGAGAACCTGCGCTTCCATGCCGAGCTCTACGGGGTTCCCCGGGAGGTGGTGGCCGTGCGCCTGCGCCAGGTGCTGGAGATGGTCGACCTCTGGGACCGTCGCGACGGCCTGGTCCAGACCTTCTCCGGTGGCATGAAGCGCCGCCTGGAGATCGCCCGGGGCCTGCTCCACTCTCCGACCGTGCTCTTCCTCGACGAGCCCACGGTCGGTCTCGACCCGCAGACCCGCTCCCACATCTGGAGCTACATCCAGGAGCTCCGCCGGCGCGAGCAGATCACCATCTTCCTGACCACCCACTACATGGACGAGGCCGAGTACTGCGACCGCCTGGCGATCATCGACAACGGCGTCCTGGTCGCGATCGACACCCCCGAGGTGCTCAAGGCGAGCATCGGCGAGGACCGGGTCGAGCTCCACACCGAGGACGACCAGGAGGCGATCTCCCGCCTGCTCCAGCAGTTCCAGATCACGGCCCAGGTAAGCGAGGGCGCGGTCACCTTCCACGTGCCCCTCGGGGAGCAGTTCGTCCCCCGCCTCTTCGCCGAGCTCGGCGTTCCGATCCGCTCGATCCGGGTCGCCCGGCCGACCCTCGACGACGTCTTCATGACCTATACCGGACGGACCATCCGGGACGCGGAGGTCACCGGCAGCGAGCGCCTTCGCGCCAACCCCTGGATGCGGGCGAGGGGGCGGCGCTAGGTGGCGGTGGCGGCCGAGGTCCCCGTCGTCCGGGTCGCCGGTGGTCGCACCAGCGACGACCTCCGCGCGCTCTGGGTCGTCTGGAAGCGGGAGCTGATCCGGTTCAGCCGCAACCGGATGCGGATCGCCACCTCCCTGGCCCAGCCGGTGCTCTTCCTCTTCATCCTCGGCACCGGGCTGTCGACCGTGATCTCCACCGCCGACCACTTCAACTTCCGGACCTTCATGTTCCCCGGGGTGCTCGGGATGACGGTGCTCTTCACCTCCATCTTCTCGGCCATCTCGATCGTCTGGGACCGCGAGTTCGGCTTCCTAAGGGAGATGCTGGTCGCGCCCGTCCATCGCTGGACTCTGGTGCTGGGCAAGTGCCTGGGCGGGGCCACGGTGGCGACCATCCAGGGCGCGATCATGCTCGCCCTGGCGGGCTTGGTTGGCGTCCCCTACAACCCGGTGATGCTGCTGGTCCTGCTCTTGGAGATGATGCTGACCGCGTTCGCGCTGACCGCCTTCGGGGTGATGCTGGCGGCCCGGATCTCAGATGTGCAGTCGTTCCAGGTGGTGACCCAGCTCTTCGTGCTGCCCATGTTCTTCCTCTCGGGAGCCGTCTTCCCGGTGACCAAGCTGCCCGCCTGGCTCGGCGTCCTCAGCAAGCTTGACCCGCTCTCCTACGCGGTGGACCCGCTGCGCAAGGAGGTCTTCAGCACGCTCTCCATACCGCCAGTGATCCGGCATACCTTCGACCCCGGAGTGAGCTGGGGCGCCTGGAACCTGCCGGTCGGCTTCGAGGTGGGGCTGGTCGCGCTGGCGGCCGCGGCCATGCTGGCGGTCGCGATCCAGCAGTTCTCAAGGCCTAGCTAGAGGCCGAGACCGCCTCCTCGGCGGGCAGCTCCAGGCACTGGGCCAGCCGGCTGGCCGCCGCCGCCACCTGCGACTGCTCGGTTTCGGGCCAGGCGCCTAGCAGCTCCTCCAACATCGCCCGGCGGGCCTGGTGGAGCCGCTTGCGGAGTCGCTGCCCGGCCGGGGTGATCCGGAGCAGCGCGGCCCGGCCGTCCCGGGGATCCGGCTCCCGGCCGATCATGCCCGCCCGCTCCAGGCGCTGCAGCCGCGGCGTGATCGTGGAGTTGTCGACGCAGTAGTAGGCGGCCAGCTGGGATGGGTGGACCGGGCCGCAACTGGCGATCCGGTGGAGCATGCTCACCGAGGCCAGGGGCAGGTCGGAGCGAGCCCGGCGCATGGTCTCGACCTGGACCTCGCGGCTGTTGGACCAGCGGACGATGACGCTGACCGCCCGCTCCAGGTCGGCGATCGGTCCCTCGACCGAGGAGAGCCCGGTCCCCACCGCGACCGGTTGCGCGGAGGCTGGGATCACTGGACCCGGCCCGCGTCCGGGTCGCCCGCCTGGGCCGGCTCCAGGGGCCGCTGGGAGTCGGCGCCATCACCATCCCCAGACACGGCATCGGGCCCGAGCTCGCTGGCGGCCAGCACCTCGGCAGGCTGGGACGGTGGCGAGTTGAAGGCCAGGACCGGGCTCCCGGTCGTCTCCCCGTGGATGTACCTGCCGCCCCGGAGCCAGCTGGCGACGGCGGCCAGGGCGCAGGCGCCCATGGCGAAGTCGAAGGCCTCGTGGAGCCCGTTCATGAACGGGCCCGAGATCAGGTGGGGGAAGAAGGAGCGCCCGGTCAGGTAGGCCTGCTGGGCGTGGGTCAGGTGGGGCAGGACACCGCCAAGGAGCGAGCCGATCGGGTTGAAGCCGAGGAACGAGGCGAAGAGGCTGCCCACCGCGGGCAGGTGCGAGATCCGGGTGGCGGCGGTGGCCGGGACGCCCTGGGCCACCAGCCCGTGGTAGAGGGTGCTGGGCAGGCTCGCCGAGAGGCCGATGATGATCAGGGTGAAGAAGATCCCGATCGAGAGGACCTGGGCCGAGTTCTGGAAGGTCGCCGACATGCCCGCCCCGGCGCCCCTCTGGTTGGGGGGCAGGCTGTTCATGATGCCGGCCTGGTTCGGGGAGGCGAAGAGTCCGCTGGTGAGCCCGTACAGGGCCAGCAGGGCGGCGAACCAGATGTAGTTGAAGTCGGCTGGGAGCAGCTGGAACAGGGCGAAGATCACCGCCGAGCCGGCCACGCCCAGGGTGGCGAAGCCGCGCGAGCCGTAGCGGTCGGAGAGGATGCCAGCGAGCGGACCGGCGACCAGGAACCCGGCCGTCAGAGGCAGCATGTAGATGCCGGCCCAGAGGGGCGTCTGGGCAAAGCTGTAGCCGTGCTGAGGAAGCCAGATCCCCTGGAGCCAGATGATCATGATGAACATCAGCCCGCCCCGGGCCAGGGCCGAGAGGAGGGCGGCGACGTTGCCGGCGGCGAAGGCCCGGATCCGGAAGAGCTCGATGTGGAACATGGGCATCTTCACCTTGGTCTCGAGGTAGGTGAAGAAGCCAAGGCAGAGCACGCCCCCGACCATGGCCGCGATCACCAGCGGGTTGCCCCAGCCCATGCTCGACCCCCCGTAGGGGAGGATGCCGTAGGTGATCCCGACCAGGACCGCCACCAGGCCGACCGCGAAGAAGAGGTTGCCCCACCAGTCGATCCGGGCCGGCTGGCGCACGCCGGTGTCACGCAGCATCAGGTAGGCCCAGACCGTGCCGAAGACCCCGACCGGCACCGAGACGAGGAAGACCAGCTGCCAGGCGACCGGCCCGAGCACGCCGCCCAGGACCAGGCCGATGAACGAGCCGGCGATCGCCGCGACCATGTTGGTGCCGAGGGCCATCCCCCGCTGGTTGCTGGGGAAGGCGTCGGTGAGGATGGCGCTGGAGTTGGCCCAGAGCATCGCCCCGCCGACTCCCTGAAGCACCCGCATCACGATCAGGTAGATGGCGGCATCGGGGCCCCGGAGCCAGGACACCGAGAGCAGGATCGAGAAGACGGTGAAGACGAGGAAGCCGAGGTTGTACATCCGGACCCGGCCGTACATGTCCCCGATCCGGCCCAGGGTCACGACCAGCACCGCGGTCACCACCATGTAGCCCATCAGGAGCCAGAGGAAGTAGGGGGTGTTGCCCGCCGCCAGGGGGTTGAGGTGGATCCCCCGGAAGATGTCGGGGAGGGCGATCAGCACGATCGAGGCGTTGATCGTCGCCATCATGATGCCCAAGGTGGTGTTGGAGAGGGCGATCCACTTGTAGTGCGGCCCGATCGGCCGTTCGGGGGACTTCCTGGCCGAGGCCAGTCCAGCTCTGATGCTCAAACGCCGCCTCCTAGGCAGGTACCGGAAAATGCTTGGTTTGATCATACCAAATACTTTGGCGTCGGGGACCCCCAGCCGCGGGCCTAAGATGGCGACCAGGTGAAGGGACCAGAGAGCCGGTACGAGGCGGTCAACCTGCTGGCCGATCCCCTGTACCAGTACTGCACCATCACCAAGCGGGCAGGCGACGGGGCCGGCTCCGAGGAGGCGCTGCTCGACCATCCCTGGCTCCAGCGCCAGCGCCGGATCCACCAGCTGCAGTCGGCGTGGTGGGTCTTCCACACGGCTGAGCACTCGCGCTTCCAGCACGCCGTGGGGGCCATGCACCTGACCGGGAGCTTCACCGAGCACCTCTACTCGAGCCTGGTCCAGAGCTGCCCCGACGCCCCCTCCCGGGAGCTGGTGGTGGAGACGATGCGGATCGCCGGCCTACTCCATGACGTCGGCCACGGTCCCTTCGGCCACTTCTTCGACGTCGAGGTCCTGGCCGAGCATGGCATCGACCACGAGGACATCGGCCGCCGGCTGGTCCTCGGGCCCCTGGCCGACCTGATCGCCAGCCTGCGCCGGAGCCCAGGCGGGGAGTTCCTCCAAGGGGAGGAGATCCGGCCTGAGTGGGTGGCCTGGGTGATGGCTCCCCGGGAGCTGCCTGGCTTCGAGCCGCCCGCCTGGCTGCGGGCGCTCAAGCCCGTCCTCTGCGGCCCGGCCAGCACCGACAACATGGACTACGTGCCTCGGGACGCCTACATGTGCGGGGTCGCGGTCGGGCCGGTCGACCTGGCCCGGCTCCGCCACTACATGTTCATCAAGGACGGCAACCTCGTCCTCCACCAGCACGGAGCCCCCGCCCTCGAGGTCTTTCTCTCAGCCCGGCTCTACATGTACAACCACGTTTACTTCCACCGCACGGTGCGGCGGATCGACCTCCATCTGCGCCCCATCTTTGCCCGCACCTGCGCCCGTCTGCTGCCCCCCGGCAATCCCCTCGACCATCTCGACCAGTACCTGCTCCTGACCGACTGGTCCCTGATGACCGAGGTCGAGCGCCTTCAGAGGGAGCCCCAGGATGAGGAGGAGCGGGAGCTGGGGCGGCACTGGGAGGCGGTCACCGCCCGGCGCCTGCCCTGGCGGCTCGCCTTCGAGGCCTACCGCGAGCTGAACCGGCCTGCGCCAACCAGCAGTCCCGGCGATCCGGGGCAGATCGCGGACCTGATCCGCTCCGCCCTGCCCGAGCGCTACCGGGAGGTGGGCCTGGAGGTTGACCTGGCCAGCACCGCCCCCCGCCCGGACAACCCGGCCCGGGACGACCAGATGCTGCGTCTCTTCGATCCCATCTCGGGCCGGGTCGAGGTTGAGGCGGCTCCTGAGCTGCTGGCCCGGCTGCTGCCGGTGAGGACAACCTGGCTCCGGGTCTACAGCGACAATCGGGAGGCTAGGCAGGCGATTCGGGACGCGGCCATCCGCACCATGCCGGGAGTTCTCTACTAGCGAGCCCGACCGTCTGTGTCAGAGTGGGCCCCACCCGGTCTGCCCGACTCGCAGCAGACGCGCTCGCGAAGTCGGGTTGGGGCCGGTCAGGCGGGGGCGAGCCGGGGGCCGGCGGGCATCTCCGGCGCCGGCTGGCCCTGGAGGTTGACCTGGCTGATCTGGCCCGCCAGGACCGAGGCGACCTGCTCGAAGATCCGCCCCGGCGGCGAATCCGGCTCTGCCAGGACCAGCGGCTCGCCCGGTCCTCCGCCGACCCTGACCGCGAGGTCAAGGGGAATCTCCCCCAGGAAGGGGAGTTGGCGGGTCTCGGCCAGCTCCCGGCCACCGCCCCGGCCGAAGACGTCGGTGACCTCGCCGCAGTGGGGGCAGGCGAACCCGCTCATGTTCTCGACGACGCCGAGGATGGGCACCCGGAGCTGCTGGAACATGGCGATGCCCCGACCGACGTCCGCCAGGGAGACATCCTGGGGGGTGGTGACGATCACCGCCCCGGTGAGCGGGATCGACTGGGCCAGGGTCAGCTGGACGTCTCCCGTGCCCGGGGGGAGGTCGCAGATCAGGTAGTCGAGCTCGTCCCAGTTCACCTCGAATAGGAACTGCTTGAGGGCCCCGGCCAGCATCGGGCCGCGCCAGATGACCGGGCGGTCAGGATCGATGATGTTGCCGATCGAGACGACCTTGAGTTCGCCCTTCTGCAGCGGGACCATCCGCCCCTCGATCGCCGAGGGCCGCTGCTTCAGGCCGAGCATGATCGGCACGTTGGGTCCATAGATGTCGGCGTCGAGCAGGCCGACCCGAGCCCCGGTGCGGAGGAGTGCGAAGGCCAGGTTGACCGCCACCGTGGTCTTGCCCACCCCGCCCTTGCCGGCGCTGACGGCGATGATGTTGCGCACCCCGGGGATGTCCTGGCGGCCGATCACTCCCCGGGTGCGGCTGACGTCGGCGTCCCACTCCAGCTCGACCCGCTCGATGCCGGGAACGGTCCCGATCACGGCCGCCTCGATCTCCGACTGGATCCGATCCTTGAGTGGACAGGCGGGGGTGGTCAGGACGACCCGCATCTTGGCGCAGCTGCCCTCGATCCGCAGGTTCTTGAGCATGCCCAGATGCATCAGGGGACGATGGAGCTCAGGATCCTCGACCCTGGCCAGGGCATCCTCGAGCGCGGCCAGCGGGTTGGGCCTGGGGATGGCTGACACTTGGCTTCGATCATAGCCGCCACCGCGAATTGGACAGCGGGCCGTGCTCCCGCTTCGCCCGGGGACCGATGTTGCAATAGCGCGCAACAGGTATATTGGGAGTCACCTTGAACAACGGCTTGGAATCCCTGCGCCTGCAAGGAAAGCGACTCACCCCGCAGCGTCGGCTCGTCTACGCGGCGCTCCTGGAGCACCCGGGGCACGCCACCGCCGACGTGCTCTGCGCCAGCATCGCCCGGACCCTGCCCGGGTTCCAGCGGACGACCGTCTACCGCACCCTCGACCTCCTGGTCGAACTCGGGCTGGCCCGGAAGGTCCAGCTCGGGCACGCGAACACCTACGAGGCGGTCCTGGCCGGCAGCGAGTCCCACCAGCACCTGGTCTGCGACCGCTGTGGCGGCACCTTCGACGTCAGCTGCCCCGAGGTGCCCCAGTGGGTGGACAGCGCCGCCCGACCGCTCGGCTTCGAGTTGGACCGGGTCGAGCTGCTCGGTCACGGCCTCTGCCGGGCCTGCTCCAAGAACTAGTTTCCGGGGAGTGGCTCCGGAAGAGTCAGCCGGTCTCCCTCAGGGACAGGCTGAAATCGGTGGCCTCGATCTCGCGGGCGAACTGGGCCCCAGCCTTGTCGATCTCGAGGGCCGTCTCGTAGACGAAGGCGTAGACGTCCCGGAACTGGCCCGGCTGGAATCCCCTCAGGGCGAGGGCGGAGCTGAGCTGCTGGTCCTCCTGCAGGGATCGCTCGAGGGCCCGGGCGGCTCCCAGGAGCGCCTTCAGGATCTGCACCTCGGCCGCGTACTCCTCGAGCAGCGGCGGGGCGGCCTCGTTCTCCTGGAGCTCGACCAGCTTGCGCTGGAGCTCAGCGATCTCCGCCTCGTACTCGGCCGCTTGGACGTCTGGCATGGGTTGGGGCCGGGTGCCCGACCTCAGCCTAGTGGATCAGGAAGTGGGTCGCGATCAGGGGCGCGATCAGGATGGCGATGATGTTGACCACCTTGATCATCGGGTTGATCGCCGGACCGGCGGTGTCCTTGTAGGGATCGCCGACGGTGTCCCCGGTGACGGCAGCGGCATGGGTCTCCGTCCCCTTGCCGCCGAAGTTGCCCTCCTCGATGTACTTCTTGGCGTTGTCCCAGGCGCCCCCCCCGGAGGTCATCTGGAGGGCCAGGAAGAGTCCCACCACGATGGTGCCGATGAGCATCCCACCGAGGGCGACCGGGCCGAGGACGAAGCCGACCAGGAGGGGGGCCACCACCGGGATCAGGCCGGGCAGGATCATCTCCCGCTGAGCAGCCCTGGTCACGATCGCGACGCAGCGGCCGTAGAGCGGTCGGGCGGTCCCCTCCATGATCCCGGGGATCTCCCGGAACTGGCGGCGTACCTCCTCAACCACCCCGCCCGCGGCCCGGCCCACCGCCTGCATCGAGAGCGAGGCAAAGAGGACCGGGAGGATGCCTCCGAAGAGCAGGCCCACGATGACACGGGGGTTGTTCAGGCTGAAGTCGAAGTGGTGGTTGCCCAGAGTCTGGGTGTAGCCGGCGAAGAGGACCAGGGCGGCCAGCGCCGCCGAGCCGATCGCGTAGCCCTTGGTGACCGCCTTGGTGGTGTTGCCGACGGCGTCGAGGGGGTCGGTGACCGACCGCACCGCCTCGGGCAGGTCGGCCATCTCGGCTATGCCACCGGCGTTGTCGGTGATCGGGCCGTAGGCGTCGATGGCGACGACGATGCCGACCATGCTGAGCAGGCTCATCGCGGCGATGGCGATGCCGTAGAGGCCGGCCAGGGCGTAGGCCCCAAGGATGCCGATCCCGATCACCAGGACCGGGAGCGCCGCCGCCTCGAGGCCGACCGCCAGCCCGGCGATGATGTTGGTCGCGTGCCCGGTCTGGGAGGCGCGGGCGACGCTCTGGACCGGGTTGAACTGACCGCCGGTGAAGTACTCGGTGATGGCGACGATCAGGATGGTGATGACGACGCCGATCACCGCCGCCCAGAAGAGGTTGAGCACCGGGTGGCCCAGGACCCGCGCCGAAAGGCCGCCGTTGGCCTTGAGCGCGAGGGTAACTCCGAGGAAGCCGGCGATGGCGAAGAGCCCGGCCCCGACCAGCCCCCGGTAGAGGGCGCCCATGATCCAGCCGCCCCGGCCGATCTTGACGAAGAGGGTCCCGAGGATCGAGGCGACGATGCTGATCGCCCCAAGGACCAGGGGATAGACGGTGAGCCCGAAGTTGTGGAACTCGAGGCCGCCAAGGAGCATGGCCGCCACCGCCGTGACCGCGTAGGTCTCGAAGAGGTCGGCGGCCATGCCGGCGCAGTCGCCGACGTTGTCACCGACGTTGTCGGCGATCACCGCCGGGTTGCGCGGATCGTCCTCGGGGATCCCCGCCTCGATCTTCCCGACCAAATCGGCGCCGACGTCGGCCGCCTTGGTGTAGATGCCTCCGCCCAGACGGGCGAAGACGGAGATCAGGGAGGCGCCAAAGGCGAGGCCAACGATGGCGGACGGTTGATCGAGGATCCAGAAGGCGATGGTGACCCCGAGGAGGCCCAAGCCGACCACAAAGAAGCCGGTCACCGCCCCGCCGTTGAAGGCCACCTTGAGGGCCGGCCCGAGCCCGCTCCGGGCGGCCTCGGCGGTCCGATAGTTGCTCCGCACCGAGACGTTCATGCCGACGTAGCCAGCGCTGGCCGAGAGGACGGCCCCGAAGAGGAAGAGCAGGGACGTCTTCCAGCCCAGGGCGGAGTTGATGAATCCGCCCAGGTAGAGGACCAGCGCCAGAACCAGTCCGATCGCGGCGATGATCGTGTACTGGCGGTTGAGGTACGCGGAGGCCCCCTCCCGGATCGCCTGGCCGATCTCCTGCATCCGCTCGTTGCCAGGTGAACGGCGCAGAACCCAGGTTGCCAGGTAGGCGCCGTAGGCAAGGGCGATGAGGCCGGCGATCAGCACCGGAATCAGCACGGTTCGGGTCATTACGGGTTGATCCTCCAGCCGAGCGCGGCGGCATGTGAGCAGAAAGGAGTTGGCGCTGCGCCTGGCCGTTCGCCGAGATCGGCCCTGGCCGGGGCCGCCGAATTATATCGGCGGGCGACGCCTCGGCACCATCTCGGGCCACGAGTAGGGAGCCGCCCAGCCCGGTCGGGCGCCATGATGGGGCGGTCGAGGGGGGCGCGCAGGAGCCGGGCCCAGGGCCAGGGAGGTCGGTTGGTCAGCTGGATCGTGGCGGTGGGGGACGAGCTGCTCTCGGGGCACACCCAGGACAGCAACTCCGCCTGGTTGGCAAGACGGCTCAGCGGCTCCCCCTACCCCTGCTCCCGAATCGTCGTGGTACCGGACCGGGTCCCGGCCATCGCTGCGGAGCTCGAGGCCGCCGTCGCCGGCGGAGCCGCTCGGGTCTTCTGCTGCGGCGGGTTGGGGCCCACCCCCGACGACCGGACCATGGCCGCGGTCGCGGCCATGCTCGGGGTCGCCCTGGTCGAGGACCCCGCGGTCCTGGCCGGCGTCCGAGCCCGGGTCGCCAGGCGCTTCCAAGAGGGCCGCTCGCCGAGCCCGGAGCCCAATCCCGGGACCCTGAAGATGGCGCTCATCCCGGAGGGGGCGACGGTGCTGCGCAACCCGGTGGGTGGGGCCCCCCCTCTGGCCATCGCCCTGCCCGGCGCCGACGGGGCGCGCTGGCTCTTCGTCCTGCCCGGGGTGCCGGCCGAGCTACAGGCGATCTTCAAGGAGGAAATCGAGCCCCGCTACCTCCTCGGTGATGGTGGTCGCGTCTACCAGGAGCTCTTCTTCCCGGGCGTCGCCGAGTCCACCTTCTTTCCCCTCCTGACCGAGCTCGAGGACACCTACCCACAGGTGAGCTTCGGCTCCTACCCCCAGCCGGGCGGCGGTGTCGTCATCCGAGCCAGCGCCGTGGACCGAGCCGCCCTGGATGCGGGCTTCGCGGTCCTCAGGCTGCGGGCGCCGTCAGCGCCCGCGGACTAACGGGCGGCCCGGTGGTTCTCGAAGCAGTTGCTGCAGTAGACGGGCCGGTCGTACTTGGGCTGGAACGGCACCTGGGTCATGTTGCCGCAGTCAGCGCAGACCACGTCGAACATCTGACGGGGCGGCCTCGGCCCGGCTGAGGCGTATCCGTTCGACCCCTGGCGCGAGGCCTTGGCCAGCTGACGACAGGGCTGGCAGCGAGTCGGCTGGTTGACCAGCCCCTTGGACTGGTAGAACTGCTGCTCTCCGGCAGTAAAGATGAACTCCGAACCGCACTCGCGGCAGGTAAGGGTAACGTCGGCGAGGCTCAATTCCGAGCATCCTCCAAATCGCGTGCTGGCCAGGACTGCTCGGTCGCGTCGCGAATCGCCGCCCGGGACATCGTCTGGCGGCCGCAACTATAGCAGGGGAAAGCCGAACGAAGGCCGACTTTGGCGCCCTGACTCAGGTCAAAAGGTGAAGAGTTCGATGCCCCCGGCCACAGGCAGGGCCACGCCGGTGATGTATCTGGCTTCGGGACTGGCCAGAAAGCAAATCGCGTGAGCGACATCCTCGGGCTCGCCGGCGGCCCGCATGGCGGTGCGCAGGACCATCCGCTCCCGCATGCTCGGCGAGCCGGTGTTGAAGGCCTCGGTGGCAATCACCCCCGGAACAATCGCGTTGCTGGTGATCCCGTGGCGGGCGCCCTCGAGCGCCGCCGAGCGCATCAGGCCGAGCAGGCCGGCCTTGGTGGCGCTGTAGCTCGCCTGACCAAACCCGCCCAGGGTGCCGGCGACCGAGGACATGTAGATCAAGCGGCCGAAGCCGCCCTCGCGCAGGTAGGGCCAGGCCGCCTGGGTGCAGTTGAAGGCCCCGCTCAGGTTGACCTTTAGGTCTCGCTCCCAGAGGTCAAAGGACTGCTCGGAGAGCTGGCCGAAATGGTCGAGGGTGCCGGCGTTGTTGACCAGGATGTCGATTCCCCCGAACTCCGCCGCCGCCTTCTCGACCACTGTCTGCACCTGCTCGCGGTTGGTCACGTCCATCTGGAACGCTTGGGACCGGCGCCCCATCTCGCGGATCTCGGCGGCCGTTTGCTCGGCGTAGACCACGTCCTGGGCCGCCATCACCTGAGCCAGCACGCTGGCGGTTTTGAGGGCGGTGTCCTGGAGGTGCGGATCGGACTCGATCAGGACGTCGGTGACCACCACGTCCGCCCCGGCTCGGGCCAGCGCCAGGCAGTCGGCTCGGCCCAGCCCTCGGGATGCGCCGGTCACCAGTGCCACCTTGCCTGAGAGGTCGAACATAGGCATTGATCCGAGTGTAGCCACCCGCGTCCCAGTCGCCCGGATGGCTCTGACGCCCGGGCGCCGGATCTCCTTCGGCTACGATTCAGCCATCGCGAGCAGCGGGCAACCGGCCGGGATCGCCCCCGCGCGGCCCGGGGCCGTCCGGGGCGGGGACAGGCCCGGGGCCACCTTTTAGGAAGCCAATTGATCCACCTCTGGGGCGGGGACGGTGGCCGGGGTCACCCTGGCCGCCGGAAGCTCGAGGTGGCCCTGCTCGCCATGGCCCTGATGGGCCTCCTCTCATCCTGCGCGGCGGCGTCGAACGGGGTCGCTAAGGAATCCGGCCCGGCCATCCTCCGGGCCGCCGCCCGGGCACTCGGCGCCAGCCACAGCTTTGAGATCAGGGCGTCGTCCACCATCGCCAGCAGCCCGGCGTCGATCGACTTCGAGATCGAGGGACCCAACCGGGGCGGGGGAACCTTCGCCTCGGCCAGCGTCTCCTTCCAGGCGGAGGAGCTCGCCGGGGTCGACTACTTTCGCAGCAAGACGCTCTGGGACCAGGTCGGCGGCCAAAGCCTGCAGACGGCGCTGGGCGACCGCTGGGTCTTCATCGCAGCAAGCAGCTCGACGGCGGCCCAGCTCACCCAGGCCTTCGGCAGCCTGACCTCGGCGCACGACCTGGCCGCCCAGCTCCTGAAGGGCATCGCCACCGCCAAGCGGGGCAAGTTGGGGGCGCTCGGGGGCCGCCCCACGGTGGAGGTGACCGAGTCACCCGCTGCGGCGGTATACGTCGCCACCAGCGGGAGGCCCTTCCCCTTGCGCTGGGTCCAGTCAACCGCCGGATACGTCGACTTCCTCAACTTCGGCAAGAGCTTCCACCTGAAGCCGCCGGCCAAGCCGCTCAACCTGGCTGCGATCCTGGGGCGCTGAGCGGCCCACTCCTCGCCGCTTCGGCCGGCCCGGGCCGTCCTAGCTCTTCGCAGGAGCCCTGAGTTCGACCCGCGCCTTGCTCAGGGCCCGGTCGCCAGTTGAGGTGAGGACGCTGAGGTCGAGGGTGGCCGCCTTCGGGTCGGCCGAGGCGACCGTGGCGGTGCAGACCACCTCCTCCCCGGCCGGGACCGGGGCGGAGAAGCGGCAGGCGACCCGGGCGGTCCAGGCCTGCCCCTCGGCCCAGGCCTCGACTCCAGCGCAGGCGGTGCCCAGGGTGAGCAGGCCGTGGGCGATCGTGGCCGGCAGCCCGGCCTGGCGGGCGTACTCCAGGTCGAGGTGGATCGGGTTGTGGTCGCCGGAGGCCTCGGCATAGGCGGCGATGACCGACTGGTCGAGCGCCCGGCGAAGCTCGGGCGGCCCGCCTCCGGGATCGGGCGGGAAGTGATCCAGGGCGGGACCAGAGCTCATGGTCCCTCCTTGATGATGAAGAGGCTGCGAGCGCGGACCACCACCTCGCCCGCCTGGTCGCGGCCCTCGCACTGAAAGTCCAGAAAGAGCAGGTGCCGGCGGCGATCGACCTCGGCGATCACCCCGAGCGGGCTGACCTGCTCGTCGAAGGCCAGGGGCCGCTCGAAGGAGAACTCCTGCTCACCATGGAGCAGGTGCTCGACATCGAGGCCGACCGCGTTGTCCTCGAACAGCTGGGGCACGATCGGTCCGAGGAGGTAGACGGCGGCAAAGCAGGCCAGGGGGCGGCTGAAGTCGCGGTCCGCGCCCACCGCCAGGGCGTAGGCCTGGTGCCGGTCGCGATCGAGGACCTGGACAGGACCGTGGTAGCTCCTGCCGACGCAGTCAGGGTTGAATGCCATGCCCACCCAGGATAGTTGGGGCCCCGAGGCAGCAGCCTCCCGCGCCAGCCTCGATCCCAATCCTCCAGCGAGTTGGCGACGAGCGGCCGGACCAAGCGGCGGGGATCGCCCGGCCACCGGTGGAGACGGGCCCCAGCCGAATTCGCCCTGCTTTGACACCCCAGCGAGCCGTCTGCTAGGGTCGGAGCGCGGGCGCGCTGCTTGAGGGAGTGTGGGCGCCACTGAGAGGAATTAGTCCGCTGTGGGCAGCTGGGGAGAAGCTCCTGCCGGGTCCCGATCGTCGTCTTACCCATGTCGCCGTGGTCTTGGCCGCCTGTGGCCTCCTGATCGCGGGCTGGATCTCCGCATCGCGGAACGGGATCCAGACGGTCTCGACCTCCGCCTCCTACTGGCCCACCCCCGCCTCCGCCCTGGCCGGGCAGTACTACGACAAGCCGGCCGCCGTCCCGGGCAGCATCCAGGTGCTGCCGGCTCCGGTGGTGAGCGTTCCACTCGGCGCCAGCCTGGCCAGCATGGCCGGGAAGTACGGCACCACGGTCGAGGAGCTGGAGTGGAGCAACCGGCTGACCCAGGGTTCGAGCGTGATCCCGGGCCAGGACCTGCTCATCCCGCCCGCCGGCGCGACCGTCTTGGTGCGCGTTCTACCGGGCGAGACCCTGACCAGCTTCGCCGCCCGCTTCCGGGTCAGCCCCGGAGTCGTGCTCAACTACAACTCGATCACGGCCGGGGCCACCCTCGCCCCCAACAGCTTCCTGCTCATGCCGGCCGCGGCCTCGCCCACCTCATTTCCATCCCAGGACTTCGTCCCGGCGGCGCTCGGGGTGCCCGAGGTGACCCCGAGCAAGCCCGAGGCCAACGACCCCTTCCCCTGGGGTGAGTGCACCTACTGGGTCGCCAGCCAGCGCTACGTGCCCTGGAGCGGCAACGCGGTCAACTGGTGGGCCAACGCCAGCGCCTACGGCTACCCCGAGGGCCAGGTCCCGGTGGTGGGCGCCATCGCCGTCTTCGACAACGGCTACGACGGCCACGTCGGCTACGTCACCAAGGTGCTCCCCAACGGCAGCTGGGAGCAGTCGGAGATGAACGTGGACGGCCTCGGGGTCGAGGACACGAGGACGATCTCCCCCGCGATGGGCTACTTCGTCGGGTTCATCTACTGAGCTGAGTCGGGGCGGGGAGTGAGCTCCTTGCCCTAGCCGGCGAAGCGGTAGCCGATCCCCGGCACCGAGTGGATGTACGAGGGGCGGTCGGCCGAGGGCTCGATCTTGCGCCTGAGCCGGTAGACATGGGCGTCCACGGTGCGGGTCTCAATCTCCACCTCGTAGCCCCATACCCGGCGGAGGAGCTCGGCCCGGCTCATCACCTGGCCGGGCCGGCTCGCCAGCAGGGCCAGCAGATTGAACTCGGTCAGGGTCAGCTGGATCTCCTCCCCGTCGCGGTACACCTGGCGGCGACGGAGGTCGATGGTGAGCCCGGGGAACTCGAAGCGCTCCTTGAGCTGGTCGGTGGGGGCGACATCGGAGCGGCGCAGGTGAGCGCCCACCCGGGCCACCAGCTCCCGCACCTCGAAGGGCTTGACCACGTAGTCGTCGGCGCCCAGCTCGAGCCCGACCACCACGTCGATGGTGTCGCTCTTGGCGGTGAGCATGATGATGGGAACCTTGTAGCCGTCAGCCCGGAGCTTGCGGCAGACGTCGAGTCCGCTCATCCCAGGCAGGTTGATGTCGAGGATGATCAGGTCAGGTGAGGTCTGCTGGGCCATCTCCAGGCCTTCCAGGCCGGTCCCGGTCTCGACCACGGTGTAGTGCTGGGGCTCGCAGGCGAGCCGGACGATGTCCCTCGTGGACTGGTCGTCCTCGACCAGCAGGATGGTTTTGTTACCGCCGCTCATGCACCCTGTGCCTCCAGGTATTCGGTGACGGTTGACACGAAGTTCTTGACCTCGATGGGCTTGGTTATGTAGCCAGAGCAGCCCGCCTCCAGAGCCTCCCGCTCATCGCCCACCATCGCCCGAGCGCTCAGCGCCACGATCGGTGTCTGGGCGGTGCGAGGATCGGCCTTGAGGAGACGGGTCACGGTCAGGCCGTCGATTCCCGGCAGTTGGATGTCCATCAGGATCAGGTCATAGGTCTCGGATTTGGCCTTCTGCAACCCCTGCTGCCCGTCGGTGGCGGTGTCGACCTTGAAGCCCTGACCGCGGAGCACCAGGGTGGAGAGCTCCAGGCTACTGGGATTGTCCTCGATGACGAGGATTCGATTTCGCATCTGGCCATCGGGGCGGAGGCCGTGCAGGGGCAGGGTCACCGTCATGGTGGTGCCGTGGCCCAGCTGGCTGTCCACCTTGATCGTCCCCCCGTGCAGGCCCACCAGCCGGCGCACCAGAGCCAGGCCCAGGCCGGTGCCCTCGAACTGGCGGTCGTCGGCGGCCTGGACCTGGAAGAACTCGCTGAAGATCTGGTCGTGGTGCTGCGGATCGATGCCGATGCCGTTGTCCTTGACCTGGAGCACCAGCTGCCCGGCCCTGGGCCGGGTCTTGGTCTTGATCACGGTCTGGCCACCCTGGGGCGTGAACTTGATCGAATTGCTGAGCAGGTTGTAGAGCACCTGCTTGAACTTGCCCTTGTCGGCCCGGAGCAGGACGCCGTCGTTGTCGATCTCGGTCTCGAGGGTGACACCGCCCCGCTCGGCCAGGGGGCGGACCACGGTGAGGACCTCGGAAATGCAGGCCCCGAGCGGGAATTCTTCGTACTGCAGCTCAAGGCGGCCCGCCTCGATCTTGCTCAGGTCGAGCACGTCGTTGACCAGATTGAGCAGATGCCGGCCACTGGCGTGGATGTTCTCCAGGCACTCGTGCTGCTGGCCGGCGCTCATCTTGCCGGCCAGGTTGTCCTTGAGGATCTCGCTGAATCCCAAAATCGCGTTGAGGGGCGTGCGCAGCTCATGGCTCATGTTGGCGAGGAACTCGCTCTTGAGCCGGCTGTTCTCCCGGACCTGGGCGTTGGCCACCTCGAGCTCGTGCTTCTGGAGGGCGATCTCCTGGAGCTGGCGCTGGACCGCCGCGTGGAGGGCGGCGTTGTCGATGCTGATCGCGGCCTGGTTGGAGATGACCCGGACCAGCGCCTGCTCCAGCTCGGTGAAGGGCTTGACCCGCTTGCGCGTCAGGGTCAGGGCGCCGACCACCCGGTTGGGTGACTCGAGCGGCATGACCAGGACGCTCCGGGGAGCGCGCGGAGCCGAGAGGGCCTTGAAGCGCGGGTCGAGGGTGGCGTCGTCGACGCGGAGGGCCTTGCGCTGGGCCACCGACCAGCCCACGATGCCCTCGCCGAGCCCGAACGAAGCGACGCTGCTCACCTGCTCGGTGTAGGGGAAGGTCACCATGGCCGTGAGCCGGGTCTCGTCCTCGTCGAGGAGGAAGACGGTGGCCCCGTCGCATGACACCAGCTGCGAGAGCGCGCGCAGGGTGAAGTCGATGTTGACCTTGAGGTCGAGGCTGGACGTGAAGAGATTGCCGACCCGCTCGAGCAGGTCGACCATGACCTTGTCGTCCATCCGGCTCGCATTATATGTAGGGGTCAAGCGACCGGCCCCGGCCCGGAGCGGGCGCCAAGGCGAGGAGAGGGCTCGCCGGCCGGAAGGGGGCGACTGCCGACCCGGAGTCGGCGCCCAGCTGCATGCACTGGAGCCATGATTGCAGGGTTACCCGCTCGCCCGGGCGATTTTTTTGCGGGAGCTCGTCGCTCGGGCTGAGGCCGGGGGTCCTGGGACAGGCACCGGGGCGCTCCCCGAGGGGGCTGGCCGAGCCGGTCGGTCCGGCTCGGTCAGCGTCCGATTGCGCTGTTGAGGAGCTTCCTGGCCGCGGCGACCCGGCGGAGCCGGGTCTCCTCTGAGATCGGAGAGCGCTCGCGACCTCGGGAAGTCCCTACGAAGGAGGATTGAAGCTCCCTCTGGTGGTCCTTGGCCAGAAGGAGCAAGGTGGCGTCAAACATGCTTGGAGACTCCTTTTGTAACTGCTGATCATCCTGTTGACAGTAACAGTGTACCATAGGTTCCGTACCAGTCAAAATGAAGTTCGAGAGTTACGCGGATCGAGGGGTCGACGCGGCCGTTGAGCTGATCAACCGGCTCAGTCCCGGCTGGTCGCAGGGTCGGCTCTGGAGTCTGCCCAGCGGCTCGGCCGAGCGACGCGAGCTGGCCCGCCAAGTGGAGGCCAAGATAGCCGACCGCCCGGTGGCCCTGAGCGGCCGGGCCGGTGAGGAGCTGATCCAGCTCGCCCGGGACCTTCGCTCAGTGGTCGAGCTGATGTCCCAGGCGAGGCCGAATGAGGCGGCTGAGCTGGTCAACCAGCTCCTGATCCGCTACCAGGCGGCTCCCCAGCTCGCCCGGCACGATGGGGAGGCCTGGCATCTCCATTTCCACAGCCAAGCCCAGGAGGCAGGCCAGGCGATGGCCCGGGGTGCGACCTGCGTGATCGCCCTGGCCGTCGTCATCGGGTCCCCGGGCGGGACCCGGCTCGGGATCTGCAGCGCCGGCCACTGCGACCGGGCCTTCATCGACACCTCCAAGAACGGCTCGCGCCGGTTCTGCTCCCCGAGCTGCCTGAGCCGCACCAAGGTGGCCGCCTTCCGGGCCCGCCGGGCGGCGCTCGGGGCCTCGCTGGCGGCGGCTCAGCCCCCACCGCTTGGGGAGATCCCGGCGGTGGCGGCGCTCGATCGCCTCCGGCGGCGGGGTAGAGTCAGGAGCAAATGACCGCCGAACTGGCCGGCGCCGAGCGCATCTTCTTCACCGAGGTCGGTCCCCGCGACGGGCTTCAGAACCTCGACCGGGATCTGACCACGACCCAGAAGCTGGACCTGGTCAAAGGCGCTCTCGAGGCCGGCGCGAGCCAGGTCGAGGCCACCTCCTTCGTGTCGCCGGAATGGGTGCCCAAGCTCGCCGACGCCGAGGCGGTGATGGCGGGGTTGGTCGCCGACCTGCCCCACTCCGACCTCGATCGCATCCGGGTCCTGGTTCCCAACCGGCGCGGGCTCGAGCGCGCCCTCAGGGCCGGGGCGCGGCGGGTCATCGTCAACCTGGGGGTCACCGAGGCCTTCAACCAGCGCAACCTCAACCGGTCGGTCGCCGAGACGGTCACCGAGATCGGCCAGATGGCCCAGGAGGCGGTGCGCGCCGAGTGCGTCTGGGATGCCAGCCTGAGCGTCGCCTTCGGCTGTCCCTTCGAGGGTCGGGTTGAGCCGACTCGGGTGGTCGAGCTGGCCGCCGAGCTCGTCGCCCAGGGGGCGAGGGAGGTCAGCATCGCCGACACCATCGGGGTCGCCGACCCGGAGCAGGTCCGGCAGCTGGTGGAGCTGGCGGCGGCCCAGGTCCCCCTCAGCTGGCTCTCCCTGCACCTGCACGACACCAGGGCCATGGGCCTGGCCAACGCCCTGGCCGGCTACCGGGCCGGGATCCGTCGCTTCGAGGGGTCGGTGGGGGGGATAGGCGGGTGTCCCTTCGCCCCCCGCTCGACCGGCAATGTCTGCAGCGAGGACCTGCTCCACCTGCTCTGGCGGGTCGGGGCCGAGATCGATGTCGATCTCGCTGAGATGTGCTCGCTGGCTCAGGGCCTGGCCAAGACCCTGGGTTGCGATCTGCCGGGACGGCTGTACCGAGCGGGGGTGTGGCAGCCGGAGACGGCTCAGAGCCCGGCCTGACCTGGGCCTGGCCCCTGTTCGGCGCTAGGGAGACTCGGCGGCCGGCTCGGGCCGTGCCTTCGGGGTCGGGTCGGTTGGCTGGCGCTGAGTTGAGGCCGGCTCCTGCGGCTCCCCCTCGAGCACGACCACGAATCCCACGACGGTGATCTGGGAGAGGAAGAAGACGTAGGTCAGCACCAGGAAGAAGAGGCTGAAGGTGGTGCCGTAGGTGCTGAAGCCATGGGCCAGCTTGAAGTAGATCGGGAAGACCAGGCTGAGCGCCTCGAAGAGCACGGCTGCGACCATGGCCCCGGGCAGGACCACACGGGCCCGGCGCCGGTGCTCGGGCACGAGGAAGTAGATCGCGCTGAAGAGGACCGTGCCGGCCACCAGGGCGAACCCGATCTGGAGCAGCAGGCTGGCCGGACCGCTGGTCAGCGGCCCGGGGATGTCCGGGACCGACTTGACCACCGCCAGCAGGCTCGAGCTCAGCACTACCGGGACTACCAGGCAGGCGAAGAGCACGATCATCCCGAAGGACATCAGCTTCTGGGGGATGAAGGAGCGGGGATTGGTCTCGCCCAGGCTGGCGAAGGCCTGGTCCATGGCCCCGAAGAGGGAGGAGCCGCCCCAGAGCAGTCCCAGCACCCCGACGATGGCCAGGATCCCTGACTGGTGGTGGAAGGAGCTGAGCGCGTGGGCGACCGCTTGTCCCTTGCCCGAGGGCAGGGCCTTGGCGATGGCCTTGGTCAGGCCCCTGCCGATCCCGGGGCCCCGGTGGGGCAGGAGCCCGGCCAGGGTGGCGGCCAGGACCATGATCGGAAAGAACGAGAAGAGCATGTTCCAGGCGACGAGGGTGGCCAGGTTGGGGCCGCTCCGATTGAGGTAGCGGACCACCATCCGGACTGGGAACCACCGGCGCAGTCGGCCGGCCAGCCTCTTCATCTGCTGGACGGTACCCGAGCCGGGTACCTTACCGGCCCGCGTAACTCGGGCGAGTCCGGCCGCTCCCCGGCAAGGTCCGGCACGGGCGCCGCTGCTACCCTGCCCGAGCAAACGGCGCGGCGCCGTGCCGACCGAAGGAGCGAGCCATGGCAGACCTTCAGGGCGCCCCCGCAGGTGATCAGATCGGACCAGCCGTGTCGGTCCGCGGCCTGCGCAAGAGCTACGGCCCGGTCGAGGCGGTTCGCGGTCTCGACCTTGAGATCGGCCGAGGCCAGATCGTCGCTCTGCTCGGGCCCAACGGCGCCGGCAAGACCACGACGATGGAGATCATCGAGGGTCTCCGCCGTCCCGACGCGGGCGAGGTCCTGGTGCTCGGCGAGGCGCCGGAGAAGGCGCGCCGCCGGGTCGGGGTCCAGCTCCAGGAGGGCGCTCTCTACGCCGATCTCACCTGCGCCGAGTCGCTCACCCTCTTCGGTCGGCTCTACGGCTGGGATTCGGATAGCCGGGCCCTCCTCGCCCTGGTGGATCTGGCCGACGTGGCCGATCGCCGCACCGAGCGGCTCTCGGGCGGCCAGAAGCGGCGCCTCCAGCTGGCCCTGACCCTCTGCAACGAGCCCGAGCTGGTGATCCTCGACGAACCCACGACCGGGCTGGATCCGCTCAGCCGGCGCCAGACCTGGGCGACCATCGAGCGCCTCCACCGCCAGGGACGGACCGTGCTGCTGACGACCCACTACATCGAGGAGGCAGAGCAGCTGGCGGACTGGGTCTACATCATCGACGAGGGAAGGGTGGTCGCCCAGGGCGCCCCGACCACCCTGATCGCCGAGCTCGGGGCGGCCGCCAGCATCAGCGTGGCCGGTCCCCCCGACGCCCATCTGGAGGACCTCCCCGGGGTCCTCCGGGCCGAGTACGAGGGCGGCCGCTGGGAGTTGCAGGGCAAGGAGGTCGGGGTGATCCTGGCCGCCCTCAGCCAGCGCCTCGGGGAGCCTGCCCTCCGGGACGTGGCCGTGCGCCCGCCCAGCCTGGAGGACGTCTTCCTCGCTCGGACCGGCCGCCACATCGAGCTCGAGGCCAAGGCATGAGCGAGAGCCGGGCCCCCAACCCGCGCCCGCTGGCCTCGTTCCGGACCGCATCTCCCTGGCTGCCCTTCGCCGCCCTGACCGGGGCCAACCTTCGCCTCCTGGCCCGCAACCGGCAGGTGATGGTCTTCAACATCCTGGTCCCGCTCCTGCTGATCGTCATCTTCGGAGGCCTCTTCCAGGGCGGCCGGACCGACGTCGACATCGTCGCGCCCGCCCGGGACGCGGCCATCCTCAGGCTCGCCCTGCCCCACGCCTCATTCAAGGTCCGTGAGGTCTCGGCGGCGACCGCCCGCCGGGACGTGCTCAACAGCAACGTCGACTTCGCCCTGGTGATCACGGGGGGAAGCGGTCCGGTCCGGGCCCGGATCGAGGAGAACGCTGGCAACGTCACCGAGAACGGTGCCTTCGCGGCCGCCGCCGAGGGCGCCGTCTCCGGCCTCAACCAGGCCCTGCTCCGGACCGCGCCCGCCGTCACCGCGAGCGTGGCCCAGCTCCATCCCAAGGGGGGCCAGAGCGCCGGCTCGCTCGCCAACGCCAACTACATCGACTTCCTGACCCCGGGCATCCTCGCCTACGCCGTGCTCACCGCCGGGCTCAGCGCCGGGATCCGGCTGGTGGGCGACCGCGAGCGCGGCACGCTGCGGCGGGTCCGGGCGACTCCGATCCCGGTCTGGGCCTTTCTCGGCAGCAGCGTCGTCTCCCAGCTTGCCCTGGTAGTGGTCCAGGTCGTGATCCTGCTCGGGGTCGGCCACCTGATGTACGGGGTCGGGATCGGCCCCTCACCAGGCCCGCTCCTGCTCATGCTCCTGGTCGGTTCGCTCTGCTTCCTGGGGGGTGGATTCCTGGTGGCTGGGATCGCCAACCGGGACCAGTCGGCGATCGTCTTGATGAACCTGATCACCCTGCCCCAGCTCTTCGTGGCGGGCATCTTCTACCCGCTCCAGAGCGCACCCACCTGGCTGCGCGACCTGGCGGTGGTCATGCCGCTGCGCTACTTCTCGGACGGCCTGCGCGGTCTGATGGCCCAGGGTGAAAATCTGGCCACGGTCCTCCCCGACCTCCTGGTCCTGGTAGGGATCGGCGCGGCCGTCCTGGTGCTGGCGGCTCGGATCTTTCGCTTCGAGCCGGCTTCGGCCGGTTCCTGAGCCCGGCCTAGGCCCCGGGCTCGGCCGGGCTCGGCGAGGCGCTCACTGGCGCCGCTCGGAGCCGGGGCCCGGGGACGCCCACCCTGGCCGGCTGGCCCGGGACCAGCTTGACCCTGGGGATCCAGGCATCCGGGCGGGCGAGTAGCTGGTGGACCACGTCGGGGAGGTCGCCGGAGCAGATGTCGGCCACGGTGACCTGGTCGAGGACGTCCCTGATGCCGACCCGGACAGCCACCCAGACGTCCCGGAGCGGAGCGGTGTGGCCGGTGTAGGCCAGCTCGTCCGGTCGGTAGTCCCCGACCCTAGCCAGGGGGCCGCCGTCAGCCACCCGGATGATGTCGCCGAGCGAGATCTGCTCCGGTTCCCGGGCCAGGACGAAGCCACCGGTCGCCCCCCGGTGGCTGTTGACGATGCCGTCGTGCTTGAGCTCGGCCAGGATGTTGTGGAGGAATTTGAGCGGGATCTCCTGGATGGTGGAGATGTGCTCGGCCGTGACCGGGTCCCGGGCGCCCCCCGAGGCGGCGAGCTCGATCACCGCCCGGACGGCGTAGTCCGCCTTGACCGACACTCTCATCGCCGCCATTGTGCGCGAAGGGCGTCGCCGTCACCCCTCGGAGTGGCTGAAAGGGATGCCCAGTTCCCGACTCCGCACCGGGTCGGGCGAGTGCTAGCTTCGAGGGCAAGCGAGGTCACTGGAGCCAGGAGGCGAAGCCATGCCCGGACGTCAGGACGAGGCGAAAGGTACGGTCAAGAAGGCGATCGGGAAGGCGACCGGAAACAAGAAGCTTGCCAACGAGGGCCGGACCCAGAAGGCGGTCGGCAAGACCAAGCGGACGGCCGGGGATGCCAAGGAGGGGCTCAAGGGCGCGATCAAGGGGGTCAAGGAGTCCACTTCCCGGAAGGGTCGGACCTGAGTCTGCTCTAGGACTGCGAGCCGCCCCCGAAGCTGGCTCGGCACCGGTCCGGCGTACGGGCGCGGCACCGAACAAACGGAAAGAGAAGCGGCTAGCAGCGTCGGTGAACCGCCCCGCGAAAGTTGGAGACTCCATTAGTTGAGAGGATGGAGAGATGCCAAGCACGACGGTCACCGGCTTCATCCTGGCGGCGACCGCTCAGCAGGAACCTAATCTACGCCCTCGCCGCTTACGGCCCGACAAATTACCTGCACCGCGCGGCTGCCGGACGAGATTATCCTGCGGTGACCTGCGAAGTACCGGATCGCTACGCCGTAGCGATCCACGCACCCAGCGCAATACTCAGCCCCCACATGGCGACGACAACGAGTCTAAAT
>DATDII010000195.1:0-4402 GCA_036521135.1 Candidatus Dormiibacterota bacterium
TTGGTGCGGCCCTGGTCTGGCCAACCGCGACCCCGCTCGACTCGGTGGTCCCCGGATTCGCCCTGTTCGAACTGGGCCTGATCGACCTCATCCTGGTCCTCGGCGGGACGGCCGCGGTGGCGATCGCCTGCCGGGGACCGGCGTCCGGGGCCCGGACGGCGCTGGTCACCGGCCGGCGCTCATTCCGGCCGCGGCCCGGTCCCGGGCAGCACGTGGTGGCGATGGCGTCGCGGTACCCCGTCGGGTCGGTCGGGGGAGTCGAGCGGGTGGCCACGGCACTGGCGGCGCGGCTGGACGGCCACGACGGAGCTTGGCTGGCCGCGCCGGTGTCGGCCTTCGCAGGCCCCCGGGGCCTGGCCCGGCTCCCCTTCATTGGCGACCTGGTCGCAGCCTTGGTCCTGGCCCTCAGGACGGTCCGGCTCGGGGACGTGCTCGTGGTCCACGGCGCGGAGTACGCCTGGGCGCCGCTGGCCGTGGGTCGGCTCACCCGACGACCGACGGTCGTCGTCTGGCACGGGGTGCGGGCGCTGGAAGCGCTGCCACCCTCGAAGATCGTGGTTGTTCGGCTGGCCCATAGCCTCTTCGGCTGGGCTAGTGGCCGGCTCCAGGGGGTAGCGCTAAGTGCGGGCTCCACCGTCGCCGTCAGCCCGACCGTGGCTCTCGAGATCCGCCGGGAGTTCAGCTTCGCCGGGCGCATCGACGTGATCCCCAACGGAGTGTCCCTCCCGGATGAACAGGTCCGGGCCGCGAGCCTCGGGGCGAGGGTTAAGGGCCACGGTGCCCAACCGAAAAGCCGCCAGCTGCGGGCGGTCTGGATCGGGACATCCGCCTACCGCAAGGGCCTCGACATCGCCCTCGCGGCGGTGGCGCGGGCCCGATCCTGCGGCCTCGACGTCAGCCTGACCGTGATCGGACTCGAGGGGAGGGGAGCAGGGCAGGGCGCACCGGCTCCGGCCAGTTCAGGGGTTGCCTACGCCGGCCGAGTCGCGCCAGAGGAGGTGGGCCGGGTCCTCGCCCAGAGTGACGTTCTGCTCAGCCCGACCCGGTATGAGCCCTTCGGCATGGCGGTGTTTGAGGCGCTCGCCCTCGGGCTACCGGTGATCGGCTCTCCGGCGATCGCCTGGCAGGTCGGCCCAGCCGGGGAGATCGTCGCGGACGAGGACCCAGAGCAGTACAGGGCCGCCTTGGCGCGGCTGGCGAAGCCGGAGGCTAGGGCAAGGCTCGCCCGGCTCGCGCTGGAGCGAGCCCGGCAATTCTCCTGGGAGGCTGCGGTCGCCAGCTACTGTCGGGTTCTGGACGAGGCCGTGGCCACCCGCCCAAGCCGGACCGTGCTTGCGGGCCCGGACCCGGCCATGGTGAGCCGTGACGCCGGCTAATCGCCCGGCTGAGCCAGGGCACGTAGACCCCTTGGGGCCGCCGCGCTCGGCGCGCCCAGGGCATCCGGAGACGCCGCTGTCAGGCTCCTTCTCACCTTCGTGTAACGGCTCGGTTACGGTGCCGGAAACCACGGTCGCGGAGATCTCCAGACCCGGTCACCAGGATGGTTTGATTAGGCGCGGGCCGTTGCCGCCCCAGGCGGATCCGGGCTCAGACCAAGGTCCCGGTGGGCCGATGGCCGATCAGGAAGCGGAAGGGAGACACGAGCGAATGGTTGCAGCCTCTGGAGGAGGGGGCGCAGCCGGCGTCGGCCGCGGCGCAGACCGGATGACGGTTGTTCCTGGCGGTTTCCGTGCTGGGGAGGACCCCTCACCGGAGTCGTTGGGCCCTGACCTGAGCGGTCTTCTGGTCCCCGAGCTGGTCGCGGACCAGGCGGCGCGCGCGGGCGAAGCCTGCGCCGTCGCCACCGCCGATGAGGTGCTCACCTACCGTGAGCTGAACCGGCGGGCGGACCGTCTCGCGGAGCGCCTTCGAGGCCTTGGCGTCGGCCGCAACGTCCCGGTCGGGCTCCTGGCGGAGCGTTCCCCGTCATTGCTTGTGGGCGCGCTTGGGATCATGCGGGCGGGCGGCGCCTATCTGCCCCTCGACCCGGTGTATCCCCAGGACCGCCTCAACTTCATGCTCGAGGACTCGCGCGCGGCGGTCCTGGTGACGACCGGAAAGGCCTCCCTTCGCGGGACCCCGGCCGGCTGCCGGGTTGTCAGCCTCGGGGAGGACGCGGATCCGGACCGGCAACCGGACAGCCTCCCGGTGCCGGCCGCCGGGCCCGACCCACAGGCGCTCGCCTATGTCGTCTACACCTCGGGCTCGACCGGCCTGCCCAAGGGGGTCGGGGTGACCCACGCGGCGCTCCTGAACCTCGTGACCTGGCACCACCGGGCTTTCGCGGTGACCGCGGGCGACCGGGCGACCCAGCTGGCGAGCCCAGCCTTCGACGGGGCGGTCTGGGAGATCTGGCCATATCTCACAGCTGGGGCGGCCCTCGCCATTCCCGACGACCTGACGCGGCTGGATCCGGAACGTCTTCGCGACTGGTTGGTCAGGGAGCGGATCACCATCGGCTTCGCCCCGACCACTCTCGCGGAGGGCCTGATGGCGCTCGCCTGGCCGGTCGAAACCAGCCTGCGCACGCTGCTCACCGGAGGCGATGCCCTCCACGTGTTCCCGTCGGCAGAACTCCCATTCGCGGTCGTCAACAACTACGGTCCGACGGAGGCGACGGTGGTCGCCACCTCCGGAGTTGTTCCGGCGGGTGGCGATGGGGCATCGGTTCCCTCCATCGGCCGGCCCATCGACGGAGTCGAGCTGCACGTGGTTGACCAGGACCTGGAGCTGGTCGCCCGCGGGGAGGTGGGGGAGCTGCTGATCGGCGGCGCGGGCCTGGCCCGGGGCTATCTCTATCGGGAAGAGCTGAACCGGCAGAAGTTCATTGCCAATCCCTTCAGCGGCGATCCCGGCTCGCGCCTCTACCGGACCGGGGACATGGTGCGCCGGCTACCCAGCGGGGAGCTCGAGTTCCTGGGCCGCGTCGACGACCAGGTCCAGATTCGGGGCCAGCGGGTGGAGCTGGGCGAGATCGCCGGCACTCTGGATCGGCACCCGGCGATCAGGTCGAGCGTGGTGGTGGCGGTCGGGGATGAGTCCCAGGGGACGCGCCTGGTGGCGTACGCGGTGCCCGCCGGTGATGGTCTGCCCGACCCCGAGACCCTCCGCGGACACCTGGCCCGCAGTCTGCCCCTGCACATGCTGCCGGCCGAGTTCGTGGCGCTCAGCGAGATCCCGGTCACCCCGAACGGCAAGGTCGATCGCGAGGCATTGCCTCGGCCGGCGGCGGTGGCAGCCCCGGCCCCCGGCCGAGGGCCCGACAACGCGGTCGAGGCGGCCCTGGTCGAGATCGTGGCCGAGCTGCTCCTGCTGCCGACGGTGGCGACCGACGAGAACTTCTTCATGCTTGGCGGCCACTCGCTGCTCGGTGCCCAGCTGATCGCCCGGGTCGAGGAGCTCTACCGGGTCCAGCTGCCACTCCGGACCGTCTTCGATGGTCCGACCGTGCAGGAGATCGCCTTCGCGATCGAGGAGGAGCTGCTTGCCCAAGTCTCGGGCCTGAGCGAGGATGAGGCCGCGCGCCTGGCGGCGGTCAGCCCGGAGCCGGTCGTCGCCGTTGGCGCCGGGTCCCTCCAGGCACTGCGCTAGCCGGCCATGCCTGCAGCGACCGGGGCTGGGCTCAGCCTGTACCACCTGCTCGATCCCGAGGTCCTGGCCGACCCTTATCCGCTCTACGCCAAGCTCCGGGAGGAGGACCCGGTCCACTGGGACCCGTACCTCCACGCCTGGGTCGTGACCCGCTACGAGGATGTGCTCCAGGTCTTCCAGCGCTACTCCGCCGACCGCACCCCCTCGCCGGAGCGGCTGGCCGCCCTCGGGATGGAGGCCCTGGCCCCGATCGCCAAGGTGATGGTCCAGCAGATGCTCTTCATGGATCCCCCGGCCCACACCCGGGTCCGCAAGCTGGCGGCCGCCGCCTTCACCCCGCGCCGGGTCGAGGAGATGAGGTCGCGGGTTGAGGAGATCACCAACCGCCTGATCGACGAGATCGCCGGGGCGGGCGAGATGGATGTCATGGACGCGATCGCCAATCCCCTGCCGGCGATCGTCACGGCAGAGATGTTCGGCATCTCCGGCAAGGACCATCGCCTGCTCAAGGTCTGGTCCCAGGACTTCGCCGAGATGCTCGGCAACTTTCAGCACAACCCGGGCCGGGCTGGCCATGTCCTGCGCAGCCTCGACGCGATGACCGAGTACTTCCGCGACGCCGTCGCGGCGCAGTCTTCCGACGCCGGCCGTGGGCTGATCCACGGGCTGGCCGCGGCCACCGTCGACGGCGAGAGGCTGACCGACGAGGAGGTGGTCGCCAACCTCATCATCACCATGGTCGGGGGCCAGGAGACCACGACCAACCTGATCG
>DATDII010000196.1:0-3969 GCA_036521135.1 Candidatus Dormiibacterota bacterium
GGCTGCCGTACACCTCGACCTGGAGGTGCTCGATCAGGGCGGGGCTGGCCCGGCCGGTTCGGATCGAGCTCAGCTCGCGCTGCAGCGCCTCCACGCTCCTGGCCATCCGCTGCTGGGTCTCCCGCAGGAGATCGTCGCTCACGGGGGCCCGGTCTGGTCCGAGACCAAGGAGCCCACCTGCTCGCCCCGGACGGCACGGGCCAGGTTGCCCGGGGTGAACAGGTCCAGCACCAGAAGCGGGAGCCGGTTGTCCATGCACAGGGTGATCGCGGTGTTGTCCATCACCTGGAGCCGGAGGTTGAGCACCTCCATGTAGCTGAGCGTGGGCAGGTGGGTCGCCTCCGGGTCCAGCTCGGGGTCGGCGCTGTAGATCCCATCCACCCGGGTGGCCTTGATCAGCAGGTCGGCGCCGATCTCGGCCGCGCGGAGGGCGGCCGGGGTGTCGGTGGTGAAGAAGGGGTTGCCCGAACCGGCGCAGAAGACGACCACCCGGCCCTTCTCCAGGTGTCGGATCGCCCGGCCCCGGATGTACGGCTCGGCCACCTGATGCATCTCGATCGCGGTCAGCACCCTGGTCGCCATCCCGTGGGCCTCCAGGGCGTCGCGGAGCGCGAGGGCGTTGATCACGGTGCCCAGCATCCCCATCAGGTCGGCGGTGACCCGGTTCATCCCCCGCTTGGCCCCGGCCAGGCCCCGGAAGATGTTGCCCCCGCCGACCATCACCGCGATCTCGGTGCCGAGGGCGTGGGCCCCCTGGAGCTCGCTGGCAACCACGTCGAGGACGTCGGGGTCGATGCCGAACTGGCCGTCTCCGACCAGCGCCTCGCCGCTGATCTTGACCACAACCCGGCGGTAGTGCGGCGCCAGGCCCGCCTCCGAGCTCACCGCGGTCCCGGTGAGCTCGAGAGGCTCAAGCGTCATCCGGCTGACCCTCGGTCAAACCCTTCCCCAGCTCGAAGCGGCTGAACCGGGAGACGGTGATGTTCTCCCCGGTCGCCGCGATCACCTCCTGGATCACCTGGGTGGTCGAGCGCCCCTTGGTGCCCTCGTCGCGGAGCCAGGCCTGGTCGTAGAGGCAGGTTTCCTCATAGAACTTGCGCAGCCGGCCCTCGACGATCTGCTCCATCCGCTCCGGTCCCTTGCCCTCCCGCTCCGCCTGCTCCCGGTAGACCGCCCGCTCCCGCTCCAGCTCGGCCGCCGGGATGTCCTCCCGGCGCACCCACCTTGGTGAGCGGCCGGCGATCTGGAGGGCGATGTCGTGGACCAGCGCCTTGAAGGTGTCGGTCCGGGCCACGAAGTCGGTCTCGCAGTTGACCTCGACCAGCACCCCGATCACCCCACCCGGGTGGATGTAGGAGTCCACCAGCCCCTGGCTGGTCTGGCGTCCGGAGCGCTTCTGGGCCGAGGCGAGGCCCTTGGCCCGGAGGATGTCGCGCGCCCGCTCGAAGTCACCGCCGGCCTCGCTGAGGGCGGTCTTGCAGTCCATGACCCCAGCCCCGGTCTGCTCCCGGAGCTGACGCACCATCTCGGCGCTGATGGGCTCACTCACGGGCCCCCTCCCCGACCGGGGCGGCCGCCTCATCGGCCGGCTGCTCGGCCGGCTCAGCCGCCAACGCCTCGGCGGCGGCCACCTCAGCCAGCCGGGCCGCCTCCACCTCGGCCGCGGCGGCGGCCTGGCGGGCCTCCTCCGCCTGGACCAGGCGCTCGGCCTCCGCCTTCTCCGCCTGGGCCAACTCGATCCGCTCGTGCTCAGCCAAGCCGGTCATGACCGAGTCGACCAGCCGGGTGACGATCAGGCGCACGCTCCGGATGGCGTCGTCGTTGCCAGGGATCACCTGGCTGATCTCCTCCGGGTCGCAGTTGGTGTCGGTGATGGCGATGATCGGGATCTCCAGCTTGCGGGCCTCGGTGACGGCCAGCCGCTCCTTGTGGGGATCGACCACGAACACGGCGGCGGGCAGGCGCTTCATGTTCACGATCCCGCCGAAGTTGCGCTCGAGCCGCTCCAGCTCGTCGGTGCGGCGCCGCTGCTCCTTCTTGCTGAGGCCGGCCAAGACCCCCTGGTCGCGCATCTCCACCAGCTCGTTCATCCGCTTCATCTGGCGCTTGACCACCTCGAAGTTGGTGAGCATCCCGCCCATCCAGCGGTTGACCACGTAGGGCTGGCGGCTCCTGGCGCACTGCTCCTGGATCGTGTCCTGGGCCTGCTTCTTGGTGCCGACGAAGAGGATCTGCCCTCCCTGGGCCACCGTGTCGTGGGCGAACTGGCAGGCCTGGTCGAGCAGGTCGACGGTCTGAGAGACGTCGATGATGTGGATCCCGCCCTTGCTGGCAAAGATGTAGTGCCGCATCTTCGGGTTCCACCGGCTGGTCTGGTGTCCGAAGTGGACACCGTTCTGGAGCAGCTCGGTGAGCGTGGCTACAGGCATGCTCGCCCTCCTGGTTCAGTTACCGCCTCTGCCTGGCATCAACCGCCTGCCGGCCCACAGGGGGGACTCCGGAGGGCGTCCGCCGGGCATGTGAATTTGATCGCCGCAGGCAGTTTAGCCCACACCGCTCCCCCGCCCAAGCGCCAGCGCGGCCTCCAGGGAGCGCCGGCGGTGGACCTAGACTCGGCCCATGTCCCCCGAGGCCCCGGCACCAGATCCCCGAGCCGGCGACCGGGAGGAGTTCCTGGCCGCCTTCGACGCCCAGATGCGCGGCCCAGTGGCGATGAGATTGCCTGCGGGCGGCCGCGAGGAGATGGACGGTCCGGTCTACCGCTCCTGGGGCTGGTCGGAGCGCGGGTTCGTGATGATCTCGCCAACGGAGGTGCTCCCGGAGTCGGATCTGAAGGAGCTGGTGGAGCGCCAGCTCCGCCACTTCCAGGCCAGGTCGATCGGCTTCGAGTGGAAGACCTTCTCCCACGACCGGGCCCCCGGCCTGGAGGAACTCCTGGTCCAGGCCGGCTTCGTGACCGAGGAAAGGGAGAGCCTGCTCATCGGCCGGGTCGCGGACGTCGACCAGACCGCCCGGCTCCCACCCGGGGTGAGCTTGCGCCAGGTGCGCTCCCGAGCCGACGCCGAGCGCATGGCCCAGCTGCTAACCCTGGTCGACGGCGAGGACCGAAGCCCACTGGGTCAGGCCTTCTTCAACGACTGGGCGGCCAACCCGGAGGACGTGGTCCTCCTCGTCGCCGAGGCCGACGGCGAAGTCGTGGGCACATCTCGCCTCAACCTCATCCCGGGCTCCGACTTCGCCAGCCTCTGGGCCGGCTCAACGCTGGCCGGTTGGCGTCATCGCGGCATCTACCGGGCCACGGTCGCCCACCGGGCCCGGCTTGCCCGCGAGCGGGGGCTGAAGTACCTCTACGTCGACGCCTCGGAGGAGAGCCGCCCCATCCTGGAGCGGCTCGGCCTGCTCAGAGTCGCGGTCACCATACCGTACGTCTGGCTTCCGCCCGGCTGAAGCCGATCCGGCCACGCAGAGCCGCTTGGGCCCGGGCACGAATAGGGGCGGATCTCCCTTTGCCAATTGCTCGCGCCGGCAAACCTGGAGGCTCGGCTAGGGTGCAAGACGTCCCCATCCGAATCATCCGAACGTCACAGGAGGGCATAGTCATGAGGACGATCCAGGGCCTTGGGACGATCATCGGCCTGGCCGCTGTGGCCATCGGGATCGCCGCCTGTGGCGGACCCAACCAGGGCAGCCTCAAGGGGTCCAAGCCCGAGTGCAAGGCCTCTTACACCGAGTCCGGTCAGGCGGTCACCGTCAAGGTGAGCGAGCACGGTCCCGCCACCATCAAGGCGATCGTCACCGACAGCCATGGCGACAAGCACGGGGCGACCGCCCACGTCACATCGGGCCAGGCCGGGGTTCAGCTCCACGTGACCTCCCCGCCGCCTCTGAGGCGGGTCTTGGTGCAGATCTCCGAGTCGTCCGGCACCTCGACGTGCATCGCCACGTCGTAGCCCGGCAGGTCCCCTGATC
>DATDII010000197.1:0-17210 GCA_036521135.1 Candidatus Dormiibacterota bacterium
GCCAACTCGGTCAGCCGTCTGCGCCACCTCGACCTGGTCCTGCTCCGTCCCGGCCAGGCGCTGATGGTCGAGGTCGCCACCGGCAACGCCGCCTTCCAGCGCCTGGTCGAGGTCGACCCGCTCCTCGACCAGGAGGAGCTCTCCAGCTGGGCCGCCCGGCTCAACGAGATGTACCGCGGCCTGTCGGCGGACGAGGTCGAGGCGGTGCCCCTGGTCCCAGGCCTGGCGCCGGAGCTGCAGGCGATGGGCCAGGACGTGGCCCGCGGTCTCCGCCAGCTGGCGACCCGCTCGGCCCTCGTGATCCACAACGGCGTCCGCAACCTGGTCCGCCAGCCCGAGTTCGAGGACCCGGCCCGGCTGCGGGCCGTCCTGGAGGTGCTCGAGGCCCAGCGTATCCTCGGAGACGTCTTGGTCCAGCTGGCGCCGCAGGCGGGGATGCAGGTCCTGATCGGTCATGAGAACAGCCTGGAGGAGCTTCGTGAGTGCAGCCTGGTCCTGACCAGCTACCAGGCCGGAGACCAGCTCTGGGGGACGATCGGGGTGGTCGGGCCGACCCGGATCCGCTATGGCCAGATCGCGGCCCGGCTCCAGCTGGTGTCGCAGGCGACCGGGGCCGCCCTGAGCCGGCTCCTGGCATGATCCGGGCCAGTCAGAGGGAGCACCGATGACCGCGCGCCGCTCGAGCCCGGAGCCGGAGTCGAAGCCGGCGCCGGCGGAGGACGCCGCCGCGGGATCTCCGGAACGGCTGGCCGAGGTCGAGGCCGAGCTGGCCAAGGTGAACGCCACCTATCTCCGCCTGGCCGCGGACTTCGAGAACCACCGGCGCCGCAAGGCCCAGGAGCGGGAGGAGCTGATTCGCTACGGCTCGGTCGGGCTCCTCCAGGCCCTTCTGCCCGGCCTCGACAGCCTGGCCCGGGCGGTGTCGCACATTCCGGCCGAGGCCAAGGACGGCCTCGCCGAGGGGCTCAGGCTGACCCTCAAGCAGCTCGAGGACGCCCTCGGCTCCCAGGGGATCCGCCGGATCGAGTCGGTCGGGGTGCCCTTCAACCCCCGGCTCCATGATGCCGTCCTCACCGTCCCGGCCGGCGAGGCCGAGCCGGGAACGGTGGTGGCCGAGCTCGCTCCCGGCTATCAGATCCACGACCGGGTGGTTCGACCGGCCCAGGTGAGCGTGGCCGAGGCCGAAGAGGTGCCGTCCCCATCTGGCGCGGCCGTTCTCGAGGAGGAGCCGACCGGGCCCGGGTCGGAGCCCGCAGAGAGATCCCCCAACTAGGCGATGCCCCAGACCAAGCGCGACTACTACGAGGTTCTCGGGGTCGACCGCCAGGCAACCAGCGCCGAGTTGAAGCGCGCCTACCGGGCCCTGGCGATGAAGTTCCATCCCGACCGCAATGCCGGCGACCAGGGGGCGGAGGATCGCTTCAAGGAGATCGGGGAGGCCTACCAGGTCCTCTCTGACCCCGACCGGCGCCAGCGCTACGACACCTTTGGCCACGCCGGTGAGGCGATGGGCGGCGCTCAGGGGTTCAACTTCCAGTCGGCCTTCGACCTCTTCGACATGTTCTTCTCCGGGGGCGCCCCGGGCCAGCGCCGGCGGGGTGGTCCGCGCCGGGGCAACGACCTCCAGCTCCAGGTCACGATCGACTTCGAGGAGGCGATCCGGGGAGTTACCAGGACCTTCGAGCTGACCCGCCAGACGGCCTGCCCCGAGTGCGGCGGGTCGGGGGCCAAAGGTGGCACCGCCTCGGTCTCCTGCCCCGACTGCGGCGGCCAGGGACAGGTCCAGCGGGTGCGCCAGTCGCTGCTCGGGCAGATGGTCACGGTCGAGGCCTGCCCCCGCTGCCAGGGCGAGGGCACGGTGATCGAGTCCCCCTGTCCCAGCTGCCACGGCCAGGGCGTGGTCGAGGCGGCCAAGGAGATCGAGGTCCAGATCCCCCCCGGGGTCGACAACGAGATGCGGGTCCGGGTGCCGGGGGAGGGCGCGGCCGGACCGAGGCGCGGTCCGACCGGCGACCTCTACCTCCTGATCACGGTCAGGCCCGATGAGGAGCTCCAGCGCCGGGGCATGACCATCGTCTACGAGTGCCCGATCACCTTCTCCCAGGCCGCCCTTGGGGACACCATCGAGGTCCCGACCGTGGACGGCCCGGTCTCGATGGTGGTCAAGCCGGGGAGCCAGTACGGCCAGCAGGTGCGCATTCCCGGCAAGGGCGCCCCCGACCCCCGCACCGGCCGGCGCGGCGACCAGGTGGTCCGGCTCCGGGTGGTGATCCCGACCCGGCTCAGCGAGCGCGAGCGCGAGCTCCTCCTCGAGCTCTCCCCGCCCGACGGCAAGCCCCACCCGGTACGCAAGGGGTTCTTCGAGAACCTGAAGGACGCGATCGGGCTCTAGGGGCGGTTTAGGGGACCGCCGGGGCGGGTATCCAAGGATTGACGGTTTTTACACAAAAACCCAGCAGAAGATAGTGATCGCTTGGATGGAGGAAACTCGCCCATGACCGCTTGGGACCCCTGGCGCGACCTCTTCGTCGTGCCCTCGCAACTGACTCCAGTCTGGCACCGGGGCCGGCTCGCCGACCGGACGCCGGCAAGGAGCCTCGCCCTCGACATTCGCCAGACCGACACCGAATTCATCCTCGAGGCCTCCCTGCCCGGCTTCACGCCGGAGGACATCGAGGTGGTGGCCGAGGCAGGCACCCTGACGATCCAGGGCGAGCTCCGGACCGAGGCTGACGCGGACGTCCGCTACCTGCACCGCGAGCGCCGGCGGCAGTCCTTCTTCCGGCAGGTTGCCCTGCCCCAGGAGATCAAGGAGGACGAGATCACCGCCACCTTCGTCAATGGGGAGCTCACCGTCCGGGTGCCCCGGGCGGAGGCGCCGGCCAAGACGAGGATCAAGGTCGAGGTCGGCTCGACTGCTCCGAACCTGGAGCCGGCCGCCGCCGTCGAGGCGGAGGCGAGCGCCAGCTGATCCAGCTCCCCAAACCGCTCGGGCCCGGGCCAGAAGCTGGCCCGGTCACCCGGGCGGGCTTGCGGGCGAGATCGGGGTGGGGCCACCTCGGAGGCGCTCGGCCAGGTCCTCGGGGCTGCGGACCATGAAGGGCTCGTCTAGGAGGTGCTGCCAGGCGGTGGCGTCGGAGCCTTGGATGGCGGGATTGAAGTAAATCCGGGGCGAGAGCCGTGCATGGAGCCAGAAGTGGGGGTCGGGGTCGCCGAGCGGAGCGGAGTAGAGGGCCAGGTTGAAGGCCCGGACCCCCTCCCCATGCAGGGTGGAGAGGGCCTGGGCCAGCCCGGTGGCAAACTCGCTCACCTCCTCTCTCGCAAGGTCGGGCAGCCGGGCCCGTCCGGGGAAGAGGGTGAGCAGGTCGCTGACCACGCTCAAGGAGACGAAGGCGGTGAGCCAGACCGTTCGTCGGCCGCGGGCGACGAAGCGGTCTCCGCTCGCCTGCTCGGCCTCGGCCAGCTCCTCCCAGTAGGAGTGGCCCTGGCGGCGCCAGAAGGTGCGGCTGCGGCGGACCTCATCCTCCAGCAGGGAGCCGGGACGGTCGGTGGCGAAGGCCTGGAGGTGGGCGTGGACCTGGGTTGCCCCGGCCGGGGGCATGTAGTTCCAGGTCAGCAGCGCGTGGCTGCCCCGGCGCTGGTCGGGGAGGGCGCGAAAGTACTCGATCGCCGCCTGGATGCCGTTCTCGAGCTGGGCCACCGTGAATCGGTTCCCGGGCACGAAGTGCTCCCTGGTCAGCACCACCACCACGCTCTGGCGGTCGTAGGGGGAGATATTGGGAAAGAGGGTCGCCTCCCCAACCTGGATCCGGCCCGGGCCCGAGATCGCCGGATCGAGCCGAGGCGTCACCTTTAGGATCCGCTCTGGGCAGAAGGGACAGTTGGCCCTCGACGTGGTCACCGCCTGGTCCAGGTCGGGCGGCAACAGCTCGAAGCCGACGAAGTGGGCCACCCGCCCGCTCCGGCCGGTGAGCGGGTCCCGGCGCAGCTCGGTGTAGCGTCGCACCGGGCGGCCGTCGCTGGCCAGCTCTGGGGTCAGCAGCAGGGAGAGGCGCCGCTGGCGTCGGAAGCGCAGGGTCAAGCGGGCGGGGCCGTCCCCGGCATCAGCCTCCCGGAGCCTCGAGGTCGCCAGCCCGGGCTAGGAGCACGGTCAGGGCGACCACCGGCGCCAGGGTGGTGCGCAGGTTGCGGCGGCCGAGGGAGACCGGCCGTGCCCCCCGGCTCGCCAGGTTCTGGACCTCAGCGGCGGTGAACCCGCCCTCGGGCCCGACCAGGACCGCGGTCGGGCGGCCGCTCTCCCAGGCGACCGAGTTCAGGCCCTGGCGGACCTCGCCATCGTGGCAGGTGAAGGCCTGGAGGTCCGGCTCCGCCGCCCGGAGCTGCTCGAGGGCGTCCTCGACCGCGGCCAGCGGCCGGACCTCGGGGACGCGGTGGCGGCCGGCCAGTTGCGCCGCCTCCCGGCTGATCGTCTGCCAGCGCTCGATCCGGCTCAGGGCCTGCTCAGGGTCGGGCCGGGCGACCGTGCGCTCGGTGAGGACCGGCCAGATGGCGGTCACCCCGAGCTCGGACGCCTGCTCACAGACGCTGGCCATCCCCTGCCCCTTGGGGAGGGCCTGGAGCAGGTGCACCTGGGCCCGGGCCTCGCGCCGGGTCCGTCTGGTGGCGACGATCACCCCGGTCACCTGGTCCGCGCTCAGGGTCTCGAGGCGGACGTCGTGCTCGGTGCCGTCCTCGACCACGACGGTGACCAGCTCGCCCTGCCGTGAACGCAGAACCCGGCTTATGTGCCAGGCGTCGCGGTCGCGGATTTCCACCTCGCCGGTGGGCCGAACCTGACCGGCCGGGACGAAGAACACGGGCACCGTTCGAGTGTAGCCAGGCGGGGTCGCCAGGGCTCCCACCGATACCATGACGAGGTGGACTGGCCCGCCCGCGCCGAGATCCGGCGCGTCCCGGTCGGCGATGGAACCGAGCTGACGGTCTACGTCCTCGGCGAGGGCCCGCCCCTGCTCCTGATTCCCGGGCTCGGCACCGACCACCACGCCTTTGTCTGGAACATCGAGGACCTCGCCGAGGACTTCGAGTGCCTGGTCCTGGACCAGCGGGGGATCGGGCTCAGCGAGGCCACTCCCGGGCCCTACACCATGGGGCTGCTGGCTGATGACGCGGGCAGCGTCCTGCGCCACCTGGCCCCTCAGGGCGCGTTCGTCTTCGGCGCCTCAATGGGGGGGATGGTGGCCCAGCACCTGGCGATCTGCCATCCCGACCAGGTGCTCCGGCTGGTCCTCGGCTGCACCGGGCCGGGCGGAAGGCTGGCGGTCCGGGCCGCCCCCGAGGTCACCAGCCGGCTGCTGGGCGGGGATGCCCGCGATCCCGCCTCCGCCTACCGGGTCGCCTGCTCGGTTCTCTATCGGCCCAGCTGGGCCGCCGAACACGCCGAGGTGATCGAGGACGCTGTCGCCTGGCGGGGAGGTCACCCGGTCAGGCCCGGGGTGTTCCAGGCCCAGTGGCAGGCGATCCGGCACCATGACACAGGCTCGTCGCTCGACCGGATCGTGGCCCCGACCACGATCCTCCACGGCACCAGTGACGTGGTCATGCCGCCCGCCAACGGCCAGGTTCTGGCCGCGGGCATCCCCGGCGCCCGTCCGATCTGGCTCGCCCGCCGGGGCCACATGTTCTTCCAGGAGGACCCGGCGGGGACGGGGCGCTGGTTGCGCGAGGTGCTGCTCGATGAGCCCGCCGCGAGCGCTCTGGGATAGCGCGATCAGCAGCCGTTACCGATACAATCGCGACCCGCAGGGTGAGGGCGGAGCGTTCGCGCCCAGCTCGGGCAGTCAGGCTTGTGGAGGTGACTTTCGCTGTCGGAGGTAAAGCTGCGGGAAGGCGAGTCGTTCGAGAGCGCGCTGCGCCGCTTCAACAAGAAGATCAAGCAGAACGGGGTCCTCACCGAGGTACGCCGCCGCGAGTTCTACGAGAAGCCGAGCGTCCGGCGCAAGAAGAAGATCATGGCCGCGCGGAAACGGCGCGCCAAGCAGGCCTAGCCCAGGATCCCGCCCTGGTCGAGCCGGCCGGGGTCAGCCTGGTGCTGGCACCTGCCCTCGACCCGGCTGACCGCTCCACCGCCCGCCAGGCGGGGCTGGACGGGATCCTCCTCGGTGCCCTTCTCGACCTCGGCCTGGGCCATGCGGAGGTGAACTGCCGGCTGACCACGCCGGCCGAGCTGAGGCGGCTCAACCGTCGCTTCGCCGGAATCGATGAGGCAACCGACGTGCTCGCCTTCTCGGCCGGTCCCGACGAGCTGGGCGAGTTCCAGGTCCCCGCCGCGGGTGCGGCCTTCCTCGGCGACATCGCGATCTCGGTGAGGACGGCGGCGGACCAGGCCGAGGCCGCCGGGACGGCGCCGGCTGGGGAGTTGCGGCTGCTGGCCCTGCACGGCCTGCTCCACCTCCTCGGCTACGACCACGATGCCCCCGGAGCGGCGCTGGAGATGACCGAGGCGACCCAGGCCCTGCTCGACGCCGAGGCCAGCCGGCGCGGAGCCAGCCCCGACCTGGCCCCGGTGCTGCAGCCCCACCGGTGACGGCAGCCCCGCTCTTGGTGATCGGCCTGGGCAACCCGGGCGGGGAGTACCTCGGCACGCGCCACAACGTCGGTGCCGAGACGGTCGGGCTGCTGGCCAGCCGGCTCAAGGTCAAGCTGGGAGCCTTTCGTGGCCCGGCCTGGATCGCTCGCAAGGTGGTCGCGGACCGGGAGCTGATCCTGGCCCGGCCCAAGACCTACATGAATGAATCCGGGATCGCTGGGGCCCGGCTGGTCCGGGAATTTGATGTCCCGCTCGAGGCGGTGGTCGTGGTCTACGATGACCTCGACCTGCAGCAGGGACGGCTGCGGATCCGCGCTCGGGGCGGCACCGCCGGGCACAACGGGCTGCGCTCCCTCCAGGCCCACTGGCGCTCCCAGGAGTTTCCCCGGGTCAGGATCGGGATCGGGCGGCCCCCTGAGGGCTTGGATCCGATCGAGTTCGTGCTGGCCCGGCCAGCCGGTCCCGACCGAGAGGTTCTCGACCGTGCCTGCGAGCGGGCCGGGGATGCGGTACTGGCGATCGCCCGGGGTGGGCTGGAGCAGGCGATGACCGAGTACAACCGGCAGGAGCCGGTCGAGGAGGTGGCCGATGCCGGCTGAGCCGGGCAGGAGCAGGCAGGGCCAGGGGGCGACCATGCTGCGCTCCCGGGCCCTCTTGAGCCAGCTCGCCGACCTGCCCCTGGGCCGCGGTCTGCGCTCCTGGTCGTCCGATTCCGCGCCGCCGACCTCGGTTGGGGGCGTGATCCACGCCGCCACCCCGCTGGTGGCCGCCCTGGTCCGGGACCTGCTCCAGGTGCCAGTCTGCCTGCTGGTCAGCGAGCCCGAGCCGGTCTGGCAGGAGATCTCGACCTGGACGTCCGACGCCGACGTGCTCCTCTTCCCCGCCGCCGACGTCCTCCCTTTCGACCGGATTGCGCCGTCGGCCGAGGTGGTCCGCCACCGGCTGGCCACCCTGAGAGCGCTGCGGGGGTCGGCGCCGCAGCTGGTCGTGACCTCGCTCCCGGCGATTCTCCGGCCGACCCTCTCTCCCGAGCGGGTCGCCAGCTGGCGCAGCACGCTGGAGAGGGGCACCGCGACCTCACCGGCCGAGCTGAGCTCGCTCCTGCTCGAGTCGGGGTATCGCCAGGAGTCGATCGTCGCCTTCCCCGGCGAGTTCGCGCGTCGGGGCGGGATCATCGACTGCTTCCCGACCGAGGGCAGGCCCTGGCGCGCCGAGTGGGAGGGCGATGCCGTGGCCGGGCTCTGGCGTCTGGACCCAGAGACCCAGGGCTCGCGGGCGGAGCTGGTGGCGGTGGAGCTGACCCAGGCCCGTGAGTTCGCCCTCGACCGCGCTGCCCTGGGCCTCGCCGCCGAGCGCCTGGAGCGGCTCGACCTGGGGGCGCTCCGGGAAGACGTCCGCCAACGCTGGGAGGGAGATCTCGAGCTGCTGCGCGCAGGCGTCCTGCCCGACCCGGCCGACGCCCTCGGGCCTCTCCTGGCCGACCCCGGCCAGACCCTGATCAACCACCTCCAGCCCGGCACCGTTTTCATCACCGAGCATCGCCAGCGCCTGACCCAGTCGGCGCGGGCCTGGCTCGACGAGGTCGAGTCGATCCTGGAGGCGGAGGTGAGCCGGGGCGAGCTGCCCCAGGACCTGCCCCCGACCGTGGCCTCGCTGGATGCGGTCGTCGAACGGCTGAGCCGGGCCGGCAGCGTGGATCTCCGGCGCGAGCCGGTCGAGGACTCGCTCGTCTGCGCCGATGTGGAGATCGCCGGAGCTCCCACCTTCGCCGGCGACATCGACCTCTTCGCCGAGCAGGTGCGCCAGCTCCGCCGGGCCACGGGCACGGTCCTGGTCCTCGGGCTCCAGGAGGACCGGGTCCTGGAGCTGGCTGAGGAGCGGGGACTGGAGGCGGTCCGGCTCGACGACTTCGCGCTGGCAAAGACCGAGCTCCCCGAGGCCAGCCTGGTGGTCGCGCCCGGGGACCTGCAGGCGGGGCTGGTGGTGAGCGGCATCAGGCTCGCGGTCCTGGCTGACGCCGACATCTTCGGCCTCCAGAAGCGGCGGGCCTCCTCCCTGCTCCGCACCGTCCGCCGGGCCGAGTCGAGCGCGGCCGGCCGGCTGCGCCAGGCGACCGGGTCGGGGGTCGACGTGGCCGCCTTCCGCTTCAAGCTCGAGCCGGGCGACGTCGTGGTCCACCGCGACCACGGCATCGGGCGCTTCCTGGCCATGAGCCGGGTGGCCGACGGCGATGGCGAGCGCGAGTACATGCAGCTCGAGTACGCCGACGGCAACAAGCTCTACGTGCCGGTCGAGCACCTGGACCGGGTCGAGCGCTACTCCGGAGGCGGCCCCGAGCACCCCCAGCTCTCCCGCCTCGGGACCGGAGAGTGGGAGCGCACCCGGCGCTCCGTCCGCCGCCGGATCGACGAGATCGCCGAGGAGCTGGTGGAGCTGTACGCCCGCCGGCTCGAGGCCCAGGGCCACGCCTTCGCTCCCGACAGCCGCTGGCAGGCCGAGCTCGAGTCCTCATTCCCATACCAGGAGACCCGCGACCAGCTCCTGGTCCTCGACGACATCAAGCGGGACATGGAGGCGGGCCGGCCCATGGACCGGCTCCTCTGCGGCGACGTCGGTTTCGGCAAGACCGAGATCGCGGTTCGGGCCGCCTTCAAGGCGGTCGAGGACGGCTACCAGGTCGCGGTCCTGGTGCCGACCACGGTGCTCGCCCAGCAGCACCACCTCACCTTCAAGGAGCGCCTGGCCGCCTTCCCGATGGCGGTCGAGCAGCTCTCCCGGCTTCGCTCCGAGGAAGAGTCCCAGGCGGTCCTGGGCGGGCTCGCCTCGGGGACCGTCGACATCGTGATCGGGACCCACCGCCTGCTCCAGCGCGACGTGCGCTTCAAGAACCTCGGGCTGGTGGTTCTTGACGAGGAGCAGCGCTTCGGCGTGCTTCAGAAGGAGCGGCTCAAGCAGCTGCGGACGGCGGTCGACGTGCTCTCGCTCTCGGCGACCCCGATCCCCCGGACGCTGCACATGGCCCTGGCCGGGATCCGCGACCTATCGGTGGTCCGGACGCCGCCCGAGGGCAGGCTCCCGATCCGCACCTACGTGACCGCCAAGGAGGAGGGCCTGGTCCAGGACGTGATCCGCCGCGAGCTGGCCCGGGGCGGCCAGGTGTACTACGTCCACAACCGGGTCCAGACCATCATCAGGGAGATGGACTGGCTCCGCCGGCTGGTGCCCGACGCCCGCCTCGCGATCGCCCACGGTCAGATGGACGAGGGCGCGCTGGCAAGGGTCATGGTGGCGTTCATGGCGGGCGAGGTCGATGTTCTCTGCTGCACCACCATCATCGAGAACGGGCTCGACATCGCCAACGCCAACACCCTGGTGGTGGACGACGCCTCCCGGATGGGTCTCTCCCAGCTCTACCAGCTAAGGGGCCGGGTCGGCCGCTCCGGGCAGCGCGCCTACGCCTACTTCCTCTATGACCCGCAGCGCTCGCTGACCGAGCGGGCCGACAAGCGCCTCGACGTGGTCGCCGACCTGCAGGACCTCGGCTCCGGCTTTGCCCTCGCCCTCAAGGACCTGGAGATCCGGGGGGCGGGCAACGTGCTCGGCGAGGCTCAGCATGGGGACATCGCCGCGGTCGGCCTCGAGACCTACAACCACCTCCTGCGCCAGGCGGTGCTCCAGGCGCGGGGAGAGGTGCTGACCGAGTCGCCGGCCCAGGTCTCGGTCAACCTGCCCTTCGCCGCCCTGCTGCCTCCGGAGTACGTGCCCGACGAGCGACTCCGGCTGCGCACCTACCAGCAGCTGGCGGGGGCCACCACCGAGGCGGAGCTGGACGAGAGCGCCCGCAACCTCCGCCAACGCTTCGGACCGAGGCCACCGGAGCTGGAGAACCTGATCGTCGCCCTCCGGGTCCGGCTGCTCGCGGCTGAGCTCCAGGCCAAGGCGGTCGAGGCCGACGGCGAGGATGTCGTGGTCAGCTTCCAACCCGGCCACGGCCTGCCCCTGCGGATGGTGGCCGACGAGCAGGCGAGAATCCTGGCGGCCGGCCCCAACCGGCTCCGGCTCCGGGCCGAGCTGGTCGGCGACAGCTGGCCTGAGGTGCTGATGGGGACGCTGCGCAGCCTGGGGCGATCCCGGCGCGAGCGTCTGGCTGAGCTGTCGCGGACATGACCGACGCCGACTTCGCCCAGCTGCGCCGGCTCTTCGAGGTGATGGCCAGGCTCCGGGCGCCGGGAGGCTGCCCCTGGGACATGGCCCAGACCCACCGGACCCTGGCGCCCTTCCTCCTCGAGGAGACATACGAGGCGATCCAGGCCGCCGAGGAGGGGAACCCGGTCGAGCTTGCCGAGGAGCTCGGCGACCTGCTGGTGGAGGTAGCGATGCAGGTCGCGATCGGGGCCGAGGCGGGGGAGTTCGACGTCGGCACCGTCGCCGAGGCGGCGACGGAGAAGATGGTGGGACGCCATCCCCACGTCTTCGGCGACGTCGAGCTGGATGGCGTGGACCAGGTCCTGGGCAACTGGGAGGAGCTGAAGCGCCGGGAGAAGCCGCACCGGCAGTCTGCCCTCGACGGGATCCCCCGGGCCCTGCCGGCCCTGGCCCTGGCGGCGGCGATCCAGCGCCGCCAGGACCGAGACCATCCCAGGGGCGAGGCGCCCGACGCCCTGGCGGCCGCGGCCCTCTCCCGGCTGGCCGATCCGGGCGTGGCTGGGGAGGCGGCCGAGGCCCTGGTCGGCGAGCTCCTCTACTCGCTGGTCGCGGTCGCCCGGGCGCGCGGGGTGGACGCGGAGGCGGCCCTGCGCCGCCACGCCGCAGGCCAGCGCCAGTCCCTGCGCCAGGCCGAGGTGGCGCGCCGACTTGGAGCGGTCCCGGCAAGCCCGGCCGACTCGGCCGAGGCTTCGAACTAGGACCGAGTTCAGCCGCCCCCCCAATTCGCCCGGTCGCGGCCGTATACTCGGCTTGACGCGGCCCAGGGCCGCCCCAAGTCTGTCCCTTCCAATCTCACCCCACGTTGAACCAGGATCGAGCGGACGGCTACGGCCCCATCGCCGGGCTGACCCGGGAGTTGCGCATTCGCTGGCGTCTGTTCCGGCGGTCCCACTCCCTGGGGCGGCGCCACGTCATCCTCGTGATCGTGGCCGGAGCCGGCTTCTGGATCGCGCTCAGCCTCTACCACGGCCTCGGCACCGAGGCGGCGCTGCATGGTCAGCTGTCCCGGCTCCAGGCCCAGTCGGCCAGCCTCGCCCACCAGGTCCAGTCCCAGCGGGTCGAGCTCAAGACCGCGTCTTCGGCGGCGGCCCAGGCCGAGATCGCCCGCGCCGAGGGGCTGGTGCCGCCCGGCGACCACGTCTACGCGGTCGAGAACCCAGTTCAGGCCGCAGGACCGGTCGCGATCGAGCAGGGTGCCAGCGAGGTGGGACAGACGGTTCAGTCCCTGGTCCAGACCCTCCTCGGGGTGACTCCGCCGCCGTCCTGAGGAGGGCTCGACCCTCGGGGCCGGGCATCTCCGTCAGCCGGGCCCGATGGGATGGCCTCGGGCCCAGTCGAGCAGCATCCCGGTGGCGTCCAAGTGGAGCGCCACCCGTCCGATCAGGAGGGAGGGCAGGTAGCGGGGGCCGCCGGGCCAGGCATGACCCCCGCCCTCCACCGTCACCAGGGTCACCCGGGGATCGGAGTCGCGGGACCAGGTGGTCACGCGGGCGGGCGGGTCCCTGCCCTCGACCGGCAGCTCCATCGACCCCTGGTCCCGCTGGGCCTGGGCCACGGCCGCCCAGTCCCCGAGAACCTCCTCGGCGGGGGCGACCTCCCGGGTGGGCAGGGTCAGGAGCGAGGCTCGCACCCGGCGGCGGGCCAGCCACGAGGTGAGCCCATGGGGACGTCCGCCGAAGTAGGGGACGTAGGGATCGCCGGTGCCGAGGATGGCCATCACCGCGGGACTGCTCTGAGGCACCGGCGTCCGGGCCCGGCTCAGCGCCCTGGCGGTCCCCGCCACCAGCACCAGCTGGCGCGGCTGGACCACTCCCTCCCGGGCCAGCCGCTCGGCGAAGAAGGCCCCGTTGGAGAGGCCGGCCAGGGTGAGCTCGTCGCCGGCCAGGCCCTCGTTCCTCAGTCCCTCGACCAGGGCGGCCACGAAGGCGCCGTCGTCGAGGCCGTCACGGCGGCCCTGGCCCTGGTCGTCCCAGATCTCGTGCGCCCCCTCGGGATAGACGACGAGGAAGCCAGCCTTCAGCCCCCGGGCGGCGAGGCCGGTCCAGCGCTCCATCGCGGCGACTGGGATGCCGAGGCCGTGGAAGCAGATGACCAACGGCGCCGGCAGGTTCTGGGGGAGGGCGAGGCGGTATGAGCGGCGCTGGCCGCCCACGTCGATCCAGCGCTGCTCCAATGTCGGCGCGGGGAGTTTCACCTCGGCTTCGAGCCTACTCACCAGGACCCATGCGGATGCGCTAAGCGGCGGCCCGACTGCGGAGCGGGCTCTTAGCCAGGGGGCGGATTCGGCTCCGAGTCAGGCCCCGGGCCAAGCTCAGCAGCCCATCGCCGCATCTCCGCGCCCGATCCGATCGGCTTTGACCTTCCGAGCGGGGTCGCGTACAATCGCAACGCGGCGTGGAGCAGTGGCAGCTCGTCGGGCTCATAACCCGAAGGTCCCAAGTTCGAATCTTGGCGCCGCAACGCTCACCCCTCCGAGGCCGCAGGGTCAAGGCGGTATAGCTCAGGGGTTAGAGCGCTCGGCTCATAACCGAGTTGTCCCTGGTTCGAATCCAGGTACCGCCACCATGCCCGTCCTCGCCCGACCCGGCAATGCCGCGTAGCCGCTGGCAGCATTGGCCGGACCCGCCGCTTCCGCTCCTGGCCTGCGCCAAGTGACTGCGTACAATCGGCCGGATGCTCCGCCAGCGCCGCACCGTCGCCTACCTGGTGCTCTTCCTCGCCCTGCTGGCGATCGCCATCCTGGCCTGGCGGGTCAGTCCCAGCAAGACCATCCCGAGCCGGTCCACCGGGACCCTGCAGCAGGCGCTCGCCAACTACCAGCTCAAGTCCGAGGGCAAGCCGGTCAAGGCCGGGCAGCCGATCATCTCGTCGACCAAGGCGGCCCAGGTGGTCAACGACGAGCAGACGGTGAACTGGTACACCGCCAGCGGCAAGGAGTATCAGTCGGTAATCGACAGCAGCGAGCCGACCAGCCTCTTCAGCAAGTACGGTTACAACCACTATTCCATTCAGGCATCGAGCTCCGACAACTTGTTTCTGACCTACATCCTCCCCAACGTGATCATCGTGCTGGTGATCCTGGCCTTCATCTGGTTCATGCTCCGCCAGAGCCAGAGTGGCAACAACCAGGCGCTCTCGTTCGGCCGGAGCCGGGCCCGCCTGGTGGCCGGGGACAAGCCCGAGGTGACCTTCGCCGACGTGGCCGGGGTCGACGAGGCCAAGCAGGAGCTGACCGAGGTGGTCGAGTTCCTGAAGTACCCCGAGCGCTTCACCGCCCTGGGCGCCCGGATCCCCAAGGGCGTGCTCATGGTGGGCCCGCCCGGCGCCGGCAAGACCCTGCTCAGCAAGGCGGTCGCGGGCGAGGCGGGGGTGCCCTTCTTCAGCATCTCCGGCTCCGAGTTCGTCGAGATGTTCGTGGGCGTGGGCGCGAGCCGGGTCCGTGACCTCTTCGACCAGGCCAAGAAGAACAGCCCCTGCATCGTCTTCGTGGACGAGATCGACGCCGTCGGCCGACAGCGCGGGGCGGGCCTGGGCGGTGGCCACGACGAGCGCGAGCAAACCCTGAACCAGCTCCTGGTGGAGATGGATGGATTCGAGACCAACACCCATGTGATCGTGATCGCAGCCACCAACCGGCCCGATGTGCTCGACCCCGCCCTGTTGCGCCCGGGCCGGTTCGACCGCCACGTCACCCTTGATCGGCCCGACATCCGGGGCCGGGTCGACATCCTCAAGGTCCATGCCCGCAACAAGCCCCTCGACACCTCGGTCAACCTCGAAGTCCTGGCCAAGCAGACGGTGGGCTTCAGTGGGGCCGACCTCGCCAACCTGATCAACGAGGCGGCGATCCTCTCCGCCCGGCAGAACAAGAAGGTCATCTCCATGCCCGAGCTCGAGGAGGCGATCGCCCGGGTCATCGCCGGCCCCGAGCGCAAGTCGAGGCGGATCACCGACGAGGAGAAGGCGGTGATCGCCTACCACGAGATGGGGCACGCCCTGGTGATGCGGACCCTGCCCCATTGCGATCCCCCCTACAAGATCAGCGTCGTCAGCCGGGGCATGGCCCTGGGCTGGACCATGGCCCTGCCCGAACACGACAAGGTGCTAGTCAGCAAGGCCGAGCTGACCGACCAGCTGGCGGGGATCCTGGGGGGCCGGGTGGCCGAGGAGATCCTCCTGGGCGACGCCAACATCACGACCGGGGCCTCGGACGACATCGGCAAGGCCACCAAGCTGGCCCGGCGGATGGTGACCGAGTGGGGCATGAGCGAGAAGCTCGGGCCCCTCGCCTTCGGAACCAAGGAGGAGCTGGTCTTCCTCGGCCGCGACCTCGGCGAGCAGCGCAACTACTCCGAGGAGGTGGCCGGCGAGATCGACCAGGAGGTGCACTCGCTGGTGGACAACGCCTACCTCACCGCCAAGAAGGTGCTCACCCTGCGCCGCCAGACCCTCCAGGCGCTGGCCGACCAGCTGATCCAGGTGGAGTCGATGGACCGCAAGGAGATGGACGAGGTCATCCAGCGCGCCGAGGAGGAGCAGTCGGCCGCCAGCTGACCTCGGCCGGTCCCAAGGCGGGGGATCGGAAGGGCGCTTACCATGGACGGCGGTCCGCTTGGGCCTAGAGGAACGACCTCAATCCGCTTGGATCCCTGAGGTGACCGAGACGGAAGTGGGTTACGGCATCGTCGGCGCGGGCCGGCTTGGGCGGGCGATCTCGCGCCGCCTGGCCGGGGCGGGTGTGGCCCCCGGTGTGATCTACTCGTCCAGCCGAGAGCGGGCCCAGGCGTTGGCGAAGGAGCTGGGCTGGCGGGTGGCGCCGAGCGCCGGCGCGGTGCTGGCCGAGGCGGAGGTCTCGCTGCTCTGCGTTCCCGACCCGGCCCTCGGGCCCCTCGTCGACGAGCTCAGCTCGGGCCCGCCCCTGCCTGGACGGGTCGTGGCCCACTGCGCTGGGAGCCGCGGTCCGGAGCCGCTCTTCCCGCTTAGGCAGCGGCAGTGCGGGGTGGGCGTCTTCCACCCGCTCGCACCGATACCCGATGGCGACCCCTCGTCACTGGAGGGAACCTACGTCGCGATCGAGGCCGAGCCGCCGGTGCTGGCCCGGCTCCGGGCCCTGGCCGGGGAGCTCGGCTGCCAGGTTCTGGAGGTGGGCGGACTCGACCGGCCCCTCTACCATGCGGCCGCCGTCTTCGCCGGGGTGATGCCGGTCGTGCTCGAGCGCCTCGGCGAGCGCCTCGGCGAAGCCAGCGGCGGCGGCCCCGAGCTGGGGGAGGCGCTCCGCGCCCTCTATCTGGCGAGCGGGCGCAACGTCCAGCGGCTCGGCCCGGAACGGGGGATGAGCGGGCCCCTGCAGCGCCGCGACGCCAGCACGGTCACCGCCCACCTGGCGGCGCTCAGCCGCTTCGATCCCGAACTGGCGCGCCTCTACCAGCTGATGCTCGAGGCGGCCCGGACCGTACCCGCCCCGCAACCGCCAAAGGAGGCTCAGGGTGCCTGACCAGGAGACCACGCGCAAACCGATCCAGATCGGCGACCTCGGCAAGTGGAAGCGCGCCGGCAAGCGCTTCGCCATGCTCACCGCCTACGACTACACCACCGCGGCCTGGTTCGACGAGGCCGGCATCCCGGTGCTGCTGGTCGGGGACTCCCTGGGCGGGGTCATCCTCGGGAACCTGCTCCGGGACGGCCGCTACGACACGGTCCCGGTGACCATCGACGACATGGTCCACCACGCCAGGGCGGTGGCCCGAGCCGTCCACCGGTCCCTGGTCGTCGGCGACATGCCCTTTGCCAGCTATCGGCTGAGCCTGGACGAGACGACCAGGGCGGCATCCCGGCTCCTCCAGGAGGGCGGCACCCAGGCGGTCAAGGTGGAGGGCGACGGGCCGACGATCGAGGCGGTCGCCCATCTGGTCGCGCGGGGGATCGCCGTCATGGGCCACCTCGGGATCACCCCCCAGAGCGTCCACGGCATGAGCGGATTCCACGCCCAGGGCCGGGATGAGCGCGAGGCGCAGCGCCTGCGCGACGCCATGAACGGCCTCCAGGAGGCGGGCGCCTTCGCGGTGGTGCTGGAGGGGCTGCCGGCGACCCTGGCCGCGGAGCTGACCGGTTCCAGCGCCATCCCCACGATCGGGATCGGCTCGGGGTCGGGCTGCGATGGCCAGGTCCTGGTCAGCCACGACATGCTCGGGCTGACCCGGGGACCGGTGCCCAAGTTTGCCAAGCGCTTCGCCGCCATGGGCGATGAGCTTGCCGAGGCGGCCGCCCGGTTCCAGCTCGAGGTGGAGTCGGGCAACTTCCCTGACCCTGAGCACAGCTATGGCTGAGCCGGGGACGGCCACCCAGCCCCCGCTCAGGGTCACGAGCCCCGAGGAGCTGCGCCGCCTCACCCTGGGCTGGCGCGGGCTGGGAGAGGTGG
>DATDII010000198.1:0-3760 GCA_036521135.1 Candidatus Dormiibacterota bacterium
AGTTGGCGCACTTCGGGTTGCGGCCGCGGCCGTAGCTGTCCCAGTCGGTGGTCTCGAGAAGCTCCTTGTAGGAGCCAACGTAGCCATCGGAAAGGAGATAGCAGGGCCGCTGCCAGCCGAAGATGGAGTAGCAGGGGATCCCCCAGGCGGTGCAGGAGAAGTCGACCTTGCCCTCTAGGAAGTCGAGGAACAGGGGCGAGTGGTTGAGGCGCCAGTTCTTGCGCCGTCCCTCCGCGAAGGCCTCCTTGAAGATCGCCCGGGTCCGCTCCACGCCCATGAAGTGCTCCTGGTCGGGGGCCTTCTCATACGCGTAGGCCGGCGAGATCTGCATGTTGTCGACCTGGAGGTCGTCGTTGAGGAAGTCGAGCACCTCGCGCACCGAGGTGGCATCGTCCTGGGTGAAAAAGGTCGTGTTGGTGGTGACCCGGAAGCCCCGCTGCTTGGCCTCCTTGATGGCGGCGACAGCCTTGTCGAAGACGCCGGGACGGCACACCGACTCGTCGTGGCGCTCGCGGAGACCATCCATGTGGATCGACCAGGCGAAGTAGGGGTGGGGCTTGAAGAGGTCGAGCTTGCGCTCCATCAGGATGGCATTGGTGCAGAGGTAGACGAACTTCTTGCGCTCCAGCAGGGCGTTGACGATCTGGTCGATCTCCTTGTGGACCAGAGGCTCGCCACCGGCGATCGAGACCACCGGCGCACCGCACTCCTCGATCGCGTCGATGCACTGCTGGACGGTGAGACGGCGCCGGAGGATGTCGTCCGGATGCTGGATCTTGCCGCAGCCGGCGCATTCCAGATTGCACTGGTAGAGCGGCTCCAACTGGAGCACCAGGGGGAATTTCTCGACACGACGCAGGCGCTGGGACATCAGATAGGCCCCGACCCGGACCTTCTGGCGGAGCGGAATGGACATCCTCTACCTCATGCGACACAGCACCGCCGACATGGTTTAGGACTCTAAACCTTACAACGCTTGTAGAGTCAATCGATGACTTCCGCAGGGGACCTCGGCGGCCGCCCGGAGGGCCTGCTTCGGATCGGCGAGGCGGCCACCCTGACAGGGGTCAGCGCGGGCAGAATCCGGCACTACCAGGGCCAAGGCCTGGTAGTGCCGGGCCGGAGTCTGAGCGGGTACCGCCTCTTCAGCGCCACCGACCTGGTCCGAATCCTCCAGATCGACCTGCTGCGCAGCCTCGGCATGGGACTCAGCGACATCCGCGGGTCACTCCCTGGGCGGGCCAGCGGGCAGTCGCTGCGGGACACCCTCCAACTCCACAGAGCGAGCCTCCAAGCGGAACGAGACCGATTGGAGCGCCTGGTCAGCGCAATCGATCTGGCCCTGGAGTCAGATGACACGAAGCCAGAGTCAGTGGCCGCCCTTCTCGCATCGGCAAGTTCCACCCCACGGGACAGCCTCGGGATCTTTGGCCGACTGAGCAAGCCGCTCTCGCCGGAGGCGGCCCAGATCTACCAGGAGATCCTCGGCGGGGGCTGGGGCCTCCCGGTCCCTTCAATCTTCGGCAGGATGCTGCTTCCCGCGGCGGTCACCGAGCTGCTTGAGCAGGTGGCCCACGCGAAGGGGTATCAGGAGCTGTTCCAGCGGGTCCGCCGGCTGGCAGCCGACATCCTGGCCCTGGCGGTCGCGCATCCGCCGCAGCCGTCCGCGCCCCGGGACCTCGCCCGCTCCTGGCTCGAGGACCTCGACCGCGCTCCCCTCCCGAGCGCGGTCAGCGACGCCCTCAGCCGGACCCTCCCCCGGATCCGGGAGTTGGACGTCCTCAACCAAGGATTTCAGCTCTGGGCTGAGTCGATCTCGCCCCCGGCGGCGGCGGTCCTGCGGAGCCTTGACTCCCAGGCTCGCGATCGCCAGAAGCTCGTCCTCGGGGTGCTGATCGCCGACCGGCCCCGGCGCGCGAAGGGCCGTCGACGCCCCTGAATCCGGCCCGTTGGTAATACCCCCCGGGGGTATACTTCACCCAGCGGGGTGTTGATCCCCTCATTTGGTGGATGTGCACATACTTGAACTGGTTGGGGCTGGGCTGAGCCAGTCGGCGGCAATGCTCTGGGACACCCTCTGGGCCCTCGTCGTGGGTTTTGCACTCTCGGGGGCGGTCCAGGCCTTCGTACCCCGGCGGGAGATGCACCGCCTTCTCGGCGGCGGTGGGCCGCTGGCCCTGCTCAGAGCGACGGGCTTCGGGGCAGCTTCCTCGTCTTGCTCCTACGCCGCAGCCGCCCTCGCAAAGTCACTCTTCAAAGGAGGCGCCGGCTTCGTCACCGCGATGGTCTTCATGGTGGCCTCGACCAACCTGGTCGTCGAGCTGGGGATCGTCCTCGCGGTGCTGATCGGCTGGCAGTTCACCGCCGGGGAGCTGCTGGGAGGGGTGCTGATGATCGGCCTCTTCGTCGTCCTGTCCCGGTGGACCCTGAGCGCGGGCGCCGTGGAGCGGGCCCGGAACCGGCTCCGGAACGAGGCCGACTCCCACCCAGGTGGACCCGGAACTGCCGGCACCCAGCCGCACGGGTGGTCTCGATTGCGGTCGGCGGAGCTCTGGGGGGCTGCCGCCGGGTACGGGCTCGCCGATCTGCGAATGCTCCGCAAGGAGATCATCGCCGGCTTCCTGGCCGCCGGCTTCCTGGCCGCGCTGGTCCCGGCCTCAGCCTGGCAGGCGCTCTTCCTGACCGGCCATGGATTCGCGTCCTCGCTCGAGAACGCCCTGGTCGGACCCCTGATTGCGATGCTGAGCTTCGTCTGCTCGGTCGGCAACATCCCCCTGGCAGCCGCGCTCTGGAAGGGTGGGATCAGCTTCGGAGGAGTGGCCAGCTTCATCTACGCCGACCTGATCACGCTACCCCTGCTGCTGATCTACCGCCGCTACTACGGCCTGGCGCTCACCCTCCGCCTGCTGGCCACCTTCTGGCCGGTGATGGCAGGGGCCGGGCTCGCGACCCAGTACCTCTTCCGGTTCCTGGGTGCCATCCCCACCGTCCGGCCACACCAGATCGCGGCCCAAGCGTGGGGTTCGTACTCTACCGCCGGCCTGGACGGAGCTGCTCTGTTGCTCCTCCTGGTCGGGGTTCTGGTGAGCCGGCGCTATCTAGGCCGCTCCTCTAGCCTGGTGCAGGATCCGGTCTGCGGCATGCGCCTGGATCCGAACCTGGCCCCAGCTCACCTCGAGAGTCCTGGCCAAAACCTCTACTTCTGCTCGGACGGCTGCCGCGACCGCTTCCGAGGTGATCCAGACAGGTACCGGTAGGTACCCTCCACAGTCATGGTCACTCCTGCACCGATGAGCGCCACCGACCCGGTCTGCCAGATGCCCGTCGACCCGAGCGGGTCCGGTCCCCTGCTCGAGTTCCAAGGCGAGCGGTTCTGGTTCTGCTCCCCCTCCTGCCGGGATCGCTTCCAGGCCCAGCCAGAGCGCTACCGCGATGGCTTGGCCAAGGGAGCGGAAACCGCGACCGACCCGGTGTGCGGCATGACCGTGGCCACGGGGTCAGCGGCAGCCGCCCTGACCCATGCCGACCGGCCTTTCTACTTCTGCTCCACCACCTGCCGGGATCGCTTCGCCCAGCATCCCGACCGCTACAGCTCTCTTCAGTCGCTCAAGATCACCCGGACCGTGCCCGACCTCCCCATCGATCCGGTGTGCGGCATGAGCGTGGATCCGGCAGACCCTGGTGCCCGACTGGAGCTGCCCGAGGGCACCGTCTACTTCTGCTGCCAACCCTGCGCCGACGAGTACGCAGCCCGCCAGGC
>DATDII010000199.1:0-11786 GCA_036521135.1 Candidatus Dormiibacterota bacterium
GAGGTCCGGGAGACGGCGGTGGTGCTGGATGGGGAGCTGGTTCCGGGGCGGCAGATGGCGCTCACCCTGGCCATCGACCACCGGGTCACCGATGGCGCCCAAGCGGCCGAGGCCCTCGCCTACCTGCGCTGGCTGCTCGAGCACCCCAGCGCCTGTCTGATCTGAGCCGGACGGAGCGGCTCGCGCCGAACTTGGGAGGAACCCCGTGAAGGATCTGGCCATCATCGGCTCGGGCCCGGGCGGCTACGTGGCCGCGATCCGGGCGGCCCAGCTGGGCATGGCGGTAACGCTGATCGAAGAGGCAGAGACCCTGGGTGGGATCTGCCTCAACTGGGGCTGCATCCCCTCCAAGGCCCTCTTGCGCAATGCCGAGGTGCTCCACCTGGTCCGGGGGTCCGAGCGTTTCGGGATCAGCCGGGGCGAGGTGGTCGGCGACTACGACGCCGCGATCACTCGCAGCCGCGAGGTGGTCGGAAAGCTGGTCCAAGGAGTCGCCTTCCTGATGCGCAAGAACGGCGTCGAGGTGATCAGGGGCCGGGGCCGGCTGGTATCGGAGCAGACGATCGAGGTCGCCCCCTCGGGCCAGACCGTCGCCGCCGCCCAGATCGTGATCGCGACCGGCGCCCGGGCCAAGACCCTCCCCGGCCTGACCCCGGACGGCAAGTCGGTGTTCACCTCCCGCGAGGCCCTGGAGCTGCGCCAGCTGCCCAAGAGTTGCGTGATCGTGGGCGGCGGGGCGATCGGGGCGGAGTTCGCCTACGTCTACTCCTCCTACGGGGTTGAGGTGCGGATCGTGGAGGCTCTTGAGCGGCTGCTGCCTCAGGAGGATGTCGAGATCTCCAAGGAGCTGACCCGCCAGTTCGAGCGTCAGGGGATCGGGATCGAGACCGGCTCGTTGATCCAGCGGGCGGAGCGCTCCAACGACGGCTGGCAACTGCACCTGGAGAACGGGCAGGCGGTGGAAGGGGAGATCGTCCTCACCGCGACCGGGGTGACCGGCAACGTCGAGGGCCTGGGGCTGGAGGAGCTCGGGGTGACCGTCGCGGGCGGGTTCGTTTCGGTCGACGACCACCTTCGCACCAGCATCCCGGGCGTGTTCGCGATCGGGGACGTCACCGGTCCTCCCCTGCTGGCCCACGCCGCCAGCGCCGAGGGGGTGATCGCGGTCGAGACCGCGGCCGGGCGGGAGGTTCAGCCCCTCGACCCGGTCCAGGTACCCCGCTGCACCTACTGCCAGCCCCAGGTCGCCTCGACCGGGCTCACCGAGGAGCAGGCCAAGCGGGCTGGTCGCCAGGTTCGGGTGGGCAAGTTCCCCTTCAGCGCCAGCGGCAAGGCGATCGCGATGGGGGAGACCGCCGGATTCATCAAGACCGTGGTCGACGCCGAGTCCGGGCGCCTGCTCGGGACCCATGCCATTGGTGCCGAGGTCACCGAGCTCCTTCCCGAGATGGTGATGGCCGCCTGGTCGGGGGTTCGGGCCGAGCAGTTCGAGGCCCTGGTCCACGCCCACCCCACCTTGAGCGAGAGCCTGAAGGAGGCGGCCCTGGCGGCCGAGGGCCTGGCTATCCACATCTGAGCCTTTGCGGCCCTGGGCTCAGGGTCGGGTCAGGCCGGTGATCCGGACCCCGGTGTTGGTGTGGTGGAGCCGGTTGAGGCGGATCAGAAACGGGGTCAAGCCCTCGCTGTAGCCGGCGTTCTCAAGGGGCCCCCCATCGACCGGGTCGAGACCGGCCATCTCCTCGACCAGCCTCAGCACCAGCGCCTTGGCGGCGGGATGGTCTGAGGTGACGACCACGTCCTCGTCCAGGGGGGTGTCAAGACGAGCCAGCAGGGGTGCGCTGACGGTGTGGAAGGCGCCCACTACCAGCGCTCCGGGACAGAGGCGGGCCACCTCCTCGGCCGCTGAGCCCGCCTCCGGCCTGACCGGGAAGGGCCGTCCTCCGCGAAACTCCATCGGCGCTGCCGTGGAGACGAGGACCCGTCCCTGGAGCAGCTCTGCCAGTTGGGTTACCACCGGGGAGTCCGGCTCGTATGGGATCGTCAGCAGGCTGAGCTCGCCATAGGCGGCAGCCTCGGCATTGCTGCCGCCCTGGATCCGCAACCCCGCTTGGGTCTGGTCGCGGATCGCGGACGCAGCAGCTTCCGCCCGGGCCGGATCGCGCGAGCCAAGCAGCACTGGCATTCCCGCCTGGCCGAGCCGGGTGGCGAGCCCTCGACCCATGGGACCGGTGCCGCCGATGATCCCGACGCCAGCGAGGCCGGAACGGTTCATGGTTCTCCAGAGCAGGAGGTGGATGCGGCGGGGGACCCGACGCCGCGACCTACCATATCGGGAGTTGAGCGATGAAGTTCTCGGCGCGGCATCGGAACTGACCCTGGACGACCGCCACACCCTGGTGGCGGTGGAGCCAGAGGCCTTGGAGAGGATCTGGCAATCGGGCGGCGGGGAGGGGCTGGGCTGGCTCCTTTTCCGAGCCGGCTCGGCCGCCACCTCCCCGCCGGACGTTTCCGAGCGGGATCGGCCAGAGCTCTGGTTCGAGCTCTCCGGTCAGCGCTTCCGAGCCGAGCTGGCCGAGGCGGTCGGCTGGGGGGATCTGGGCGCCGCCGCGGTGGCGCTCTTCGAGCTCGCAAGCACCCCGGCGCCGACCGGGGCCGGGGACGGCTCCGGCCAGGCCACCTGCGGGATCCGGTCGGGCGGCCAGGAGCTCTCGGCCGAGCTCCCCCGGGCCTGGCTCGACCGCTGGCTCGAGCTCCCGGCCCGAAGCTAGCCATGACTGCCCGGCCGGGGCCCGCCGCCAGCCGGCGCCAGCCCGAGCCCTCCAGCTTCTCGGCGGTCGTGGGCCAGGAGCGAATGAAGCTGGGCCTGCTGCTGGTCGCGATCGAGCCCAGGATCGGGGGTGTCCTGATCCGGGGCGAGCGGGGTACGGCCAAGTCGACCCTGGTGCGGGCTCTGGCGGCGCTCCTGCCCGACCAAGAGCAGGTCGCCGGCTGCCCCTATCACTGCGCGCCGACCGGCCCCGACCAGTGCCAGGACTGCCAGGGCCGGGCCGCCCGCGGCGATCGGCTCGAGGTCGTGGTCCAGCCCACCCGGGTGGTCGAGCTTCCCCTCGGTGCATCCGAGGACCGGGTCGTTGGGTCGATCGACCTCGAGCTGGCCCTGGGCCAGGGCAGGCGCGTCTTCCAGCCCGGCGTCCTCGCCGAGGCCAACCGGCAGGTCCTCTACGTCGACGAGGTCAACCTGCTGGAGCATCACCTGGTCGACGTGCTCCTCGATGCCGCCGCCTCCGGGGTCAACGTTGTCGAACGCGAGGAGATCTCGATCACCCATCCCTCCCGGTTCGTGCTGGTTGGGACAATGAATCCCGAGGAGGGCGACCTGCGCCCGCAGCTCTTGGACCGCTTCGGTCTCTGCGTCGAGGTGACGGGACTGCGCCGCCTCGAAGACCGGGTCGAGGTCATGCGCCGGCAGCTGGAGCTGCCGGCGGCCCAGGTCGAGGACGACCGCCTGGCGGAGCGGCTCGGGCGGGCCCAGGTTCTCCTACGCCGGCTCGAGACGCCAGCCCTGGTGCCCCGGATGGCGGCCGCCCTGAGCGTGGATCAGGAGGTGATCGGTCACCGGTCCGACCTGGTCTTGGTCCGGGCGGCCCAGGCGCGCCGGGCCCTGGAGGCGGCCGGCCTGCCGGAGCCGGGAGCGGCCGACCTCACCGTTGGGCTGGCCGACCTGTCCGAGGTGGCCGAGCTGGGCCTTGTCCACCGGCGCCGCTCTCTGGGGGGAAGCCTAGCCGAGGCGCCCGCCGGGCTCGTCGAGCCTCCAACCGTCGCCGAGTCGACCGAAGATCCGGGCCTGCCCAACTCAAGCCCGGAGGCGGGGAGCGCGGGCGAGGCGGGCGCCGAGGCCGCCGACGCCGACGGTGAAGCCTCCTCTGAGGGTGAGGCGCAGGCGGCTGGGAACCTGGCGGGGACCACCGAGGCCCGCCCCGGGCCCGCCGCCGCCGAGCCGATCGAGGTCGAGCAGAGCTTCGAGGTGGGTCGGATCCAGCTGCCCCGGGAGAGGCTCCGGCGCCAGGGTCGGGGACGCCGAAGCCAGACCGCCGCGCGCGACCGCCGGGGCCGCTACGTCGGCGCCCGGGAGGTCGAGCACCCCACCGACCTCGCCCTCGACGCCACCCTGCGGGCGGCCGCGCCCCACCAGGCAGCGCGCCGCTCGCGCACAGATGATCCCGGCCACCGGCTCCAGCTTGAGGCCCAGGACCTGCGCCAGAAGGTGAGGCAGCGGCGGATCGGCAATCTGATCGTGTTCGCCGTCGACGCCTCGGCGAGCATGGACGCGGAGCAGCGGATGGACGCGACCCGGAGCGCGATCTTCGCCCTGCTCAAGGACGCCTACGTCCGCCGCGACCGGGTGGCGCTGGTGTCGTTCTCGGGCCGCACCGCTCAGGTGGTCCTCCGACCCACCGCGAGCGTGGACCTGGCCGAGCGCCACCTGAGCCGGATCGCCGTCGGGGGGACGACGCCGCTGACCCACGGTTTGACCACCGCCCTCAACCTGATCGGGAATGAGCGCCGGCGCGACCCCGACGTGCTTCCCCTGCTGGTCCTGATCAGCGACGGTCGGGGCAACATCAGCCTCGGCGGGGAGGAGCCCCTGGTCGAGGCCCAGCGGCTGGCGGAGCAGATCCGCCGCGAGGGGATCCGCTGTTTGGTGATCGACTCCTCCCGGGACCACTCGCCAAGCGGGCCCCCCGCCAGCTGGAGCTCCCCGGCATCGCCCCGCTTCGCCGGCTACAACTTCAACGCCTGCGTCGACCTGGCGGAGCGGATGGGGGCCGCCTACTTCGGGCTCTTCGACCTCTCCGAGGGGGCCATCCTGCGCCCGGTCGCCGAGGCTCTGCGCCAGCCGGCGGCACATGGGCGCTAGCGCGGCCTCTGAGACAATCCGGGCCATGCCCGAGCTGCGCTCCGTCTATCCCTTCAGCGCCCTGGTCGGCCAGGGCCTGATGCGCCTCGCCCTCGAGCTCAACGCCGTCAACCCGGCGATCGGGGGTGTGCTGATCCGGGGGGAGAAGGGCACGGCCAAGTCGACCGCGGTGCGCGCCCTGGCCCGGCTGCTGCCCGAGCTCGAGGTGGTGGTCGGCTGTCACTTCGGCTGCGCTCCTGGGAGCGATTCCCTCTGCGCCGACTGCCAGGCCCGCCTGGGCGCGGGCGAGCAGCTGGAGGTGACCCGCCGCCAGATGCGGGTGGTCGAGCTGCCGATCAACGCCTCCGAGGACCGGGTGGTGGGCTCGATCGACCTGGAGGCGGCGATCCACTCCGGGCAGCGCCGGTTTGAGCCGGGGGTCCTGGCCGAGGCCAACCGCCAGATCCTCTACGTCGACGAGGTCAACCTGCTCGACGACCACATCGTCGACGTGCTCCTCGACGCCGCTGCCATGGGGGTCAACGTGGTCGAGCGCGAGGGCATCTCGGTCTGGCACCCCTCCCGGTTCATCCTGGTCGGAACGATGAACCCGGAGGAGGGAGACCTCCGGCCCCAGCTGCTCGACCGCTTCGGCCTCTGCGTCGACGTGGCCGGGATCGCCAACATCGCCGACCGGGTCGAGATCGTCCAGCGCCGAGAGCGCTTCGAGGACGATCCCGAGGCCTTCGCCCTCGAGTGGGAGGAGGAGGAGGCCCTGGAGCGGGGGCGGATCGACCGTGCCATCGCCGCGCTGCCCGGGATCGAAGCCTCGCACCAGGTCCTGGAGGCGATCGCCCGGCTGGCGATCGAGCTCGAGGTGGACGGCCACCGGGCCGACCTGGTGGCGCGCAAGGCGGCCCAGGCCTACGCCGCCCTCGAAGACCTGCCCCAGGTGGGGCTGGCCGAGGTGGCGGCGGTGGCTCCCATGGTCCTGGCCCACCGCGTCCACGCCCGGCCCGGTCAGCGTCCCCACGACATCGCCGGCTCGACCCGCCGGGTCCTGGGGGAGGCGTGAGCCGGAACTTGTGTCGGGGGGATCAAGGATGGGTCACGGGCAGGTCGCGAGCGGCTGATTTCCTGGATCTCGCTGCTAGTTTTCTCGAGCCGGTCGTGGTTCGGGGACCGTCCTCCCACTCCGGTGGGACCTCGGCCACGGCCGGTGTTCCGCCCCGGGTCGACGTTGGCTGACGCCCCGAAGCTGGGGGACCTGGTCCCGGTGGAGCCGGAGGAGCTGCTCACCCGTGGTGCCCTCGGGGCCCCGGGCCGGCTCCGGATCGAGGTGGGACTGACTGAGCCTCGCTTCGGCCGACCCGAGGGCCGGCGGACCGCAGGGGAGGACCTGGACCTGCGCCGGGCGCTGGGCGGCGTCGCCTACCCCGCCACCCGGGAGCGGGTCATCGCCGAGGCGGGGCGCTGGCTGAGGGGCAAGGAGGCGATCCAAGAGCGCCTCCAGACCCTGCCCGAGCTCGTCTACGGCGGGGAGATGGAGGTCATGCACCGGCTGGAAGCGCCGCTGGATCCGGGGAACGGCGACCCCGGTCAGGCAGACGAGCCCGGCATCAGCTCGGCCGGCCCCGGGAACGACGGGGGCAGCTCGGCCAGCAGGTAGCTCCTCGACTCAGCGTCGAAGTCGATCACCTGGAGGCCGCTGGCCAGGGCCGTCTCCAACCCCGCCCTCAGCTCCGCCTGGGGACCCTTGGCCCGTTGCGGGTCGTCACCGGGACGGGCGGGCAGCCCCTGCGGGACAAGGACGCGGACCAGGTCGGCCCGACGCCGGAGCCGGGCCAGCTCCGAGGACTCGGCCTCGTCCAGGAACCACTCGACCAGGAGCCGGTCGGTGGGGAGGCCCCGGCTGAGCGCGTCATCGCGCTGGCCGTAGTAGTCGCGGCAGAAACCGCGGGCGGTGGCTCCGAGGCGGCGGAGGTTGAAGTGGGCGTTGCGGATCTGGCTCGGGTCGAAGGTCCAGACGATCCGGCTCAGCCCGCTCGCCCGCACCGCCTTGCCCTGGGCCAGCTTGAGCGCCCTGCCGATCCCGCTGTTCTGGAATTCGGGCAGCACCCCGGCGGCGTGGGAGCGGTGATAGACGACGCCGGTTTGGCTCCGCCCCACAAATCCGTAGGCGAAACCGATCGGCCGGTCACCGGCGCTGGCCAGGAGCACGGTGCCGCCCGCTTGGGAGATGACCCAGAGCAGGGTGCTCGGACAGGCGATCGCGGCCGAACCCCAGATCTCGGCCTGGAGGTCCCGCACCGCCTCGACCTGGCCCAGGTCCTGGACCTCCTCGATCCGGTATTCAGCGGGGTTGGTCGCCCTAGCCAAGACCGGCTCCAGACGCCCCGACGGTACCGGCAGCCCAGGCGGCGGAGCGGACCCCGGGGCTGCCGCCCCGGCCGGGCGTCGGGTCGGACAAGTCACGCACCTCTGATCTGATCCGGTACTCCGCCCTCTCCGAGCCCGGTCCGGCCGGGGCGGGATGTGGGGAAGTGGGGGCGGACCGGCCGGCCCCGATAATCGCCACCGAGATGGCCTCGCAGTCAACCAGTCGGATCCGCAACTTCTCCATCATCGCGCACATCGATCATGGCAAGTCGACCCTGGCCGACCGCCTCCTCGAGCTGACCGGGACCGTCAGCGCCCGGGACCTGTCCGAGCAGATGCTCGACACCATGGACCTGGAGCGGGAGCGGGGCATCACCATCAAGGCCCAGGCGGTCCGGATGTCCTATCAGGCCCAGGACGGCGCCAGCTACGAGTTCAACCTGATCGACACGCCCGGGCATGTCGACTTCGCCTACGAGGTCTCCCGGGCCTTGGCCGCCTGCGAGGGGGCGCTGCTGGTGGTCGACGCCAGCCAGGGGATCGAGGCCCAGACCCTGGCCAACGTCTACAAGGCGCTCGAGCTCGGACTCGAGATCGTGCCGGTGGTCAACAAGATCGACCTGCCCCAGGCCGACCCGGAGGCGGTCAGGGAGGAGATCGCCCGGGTGATCGGGATCCCCGCCCAGCGCTCGATCCTGGCCAGCGCCCGGACCGGGCAGGGAGTACCCGAGGTCCTCGAGGCGGTGGTCCGCGACCTGCCCGCCCCGGTCGGCGACGCCGAGGCGCCGCTCCGGGCCCTGATCTTCGACTGCAAGTACGACCCCTACCGCGGGGTGGTGGTCTACCTCCGGGTCATGGACGGCCGGCTCCGGCCGGGCACCCAGATCCGGATGATGGCCAGCCAGGGAACCTTCAGCGTCGACGAGGTCGGCATCTTCCGGCCCGCGATGGTCACCGTCAGCGAGCTCAGCGCGGGCGAGGTCGGCTATCTAATCGCCTCGATCCGCAACGTCCGCGACAGCAAGGTGGGCGACACCATCACCGAGGTATCCCGGCCGGCGGCGGCCGCGCTGCCCGGGTACCGCCAGGTGAGCCCGATGGTCTGGGCCGGGCTCTTCCCGGTGGACGGGGACGACTACCAGGGCCTGAAGGAGGCCCTGGACCGGCTCCAGCTCAACGACGCCGCCCTGGCCTTCGAGCCGGAGACCTCGATCGCGCTCGGGTTCGGCTTCCGCTGCGGCTTTCTCGGCCTCCTCCACATGGAGATCGTCCAGGAACGGCTGGAGCGTGAGTTCCAGCTCAACCTGATCACGACCGCGCCCTCGGTCGCCTACCGGGTGACCCTGCGCCAGGGCACCGACCTCGAGATCGACAATCCGGACCAGCTCCCCGAGGTGGGCCTGATCGAGACCATCGCCGAGCCCCGGGTCAAGCTCGAGATCGTGGTGCCCAAGGAGCACCTCGGCTCGATCATGGAGCTCTGCCAGGAGCGCCGGGGCGAGTTCGTCCAGCTCGAGTACCAGCCTCCGGGGGAACGGGCTCTGCTCACCTACGACCTGCCCCTGGGCGAGATCATCCACGACTTCTACGACCAGCTCAAGTCGCGCAGCCGGGGCTATGCCTCGATGGATTACCAGCTGACCGGGTACCGGGCCGAGCAGCTGGTCAAGCTCGACGTGCTGGTGGCGGGGGCCAAGGTCGACGCCCTCTCGATCATCGTCCACCGCCAGCAGGCGAGCACCCAGGGCCGCAAGCTGGTCCAGCGCCTGCGCGAGGTCATTCCCCGGCAGCTCTTCGAGGTCGCCATCCAGGCGGCGGTGGGGGGCAAGGTGATCGCCCGCGAGACGGTCCCCGCTCTGCGCAAGGACGTGCTCGCCAAGTGCTACGGCGGTGACATCACCCGCAAGCGCAAGCTCCTCGAGAAGCAGCGGGAGGGCAAGCAGCGGATGAAGCGGGTGGGCAGCGTCGAGATCCCCCAGGAGGCCTTCATGGCGGTCCTCTCCCTTGACCGCTGAGCCGGCGGGGAGCCTCTACCTCCACCTGCCCTTCTGCGCCGCCCGCTGCCCCTACTGCGACTTCGCCATCCATGTCGGCGGCCAGGAGCTGCACCGACCCTATGTCGACGCGGTGATCCGCGAGCTCGACCAGCTCGCCCTGGCCGAGCCCGGTCGGGGTGGCCTGGAAACCGTCTACCTCGGGGGCGGGACGCCCGGTCTGATCGCGCCCTTCCTCCTCGCCCGCCTGCTCCAGGCGGTCGAGGACCGCTTTGGGATCCACCCCGGGGCCGAGGTCACCCTGGAGGCCAACCCGGCGGGCCTGACCGTGGGGAGGGCGAGGAGCTGGCGTGGCCTCGGCGTCAACCGGGTCAGCCTCGGGGTGCAGAGCCTCGACGACCCGACCCTGCGCTGGCTCGGTCGCAACCATGACCGGCGCCAGGCCCTGGCCGGTCTGGCCGCCCTGGAGCGGGCCGGGTTCACCAACGTCAGCTGCGACCTGATCTACGCCGTCCCGGCCCAGCCGACCCCGGTGTTCCTGGCCGGGCTCCGCGACCTGCTTCGCTTCGAGCCAGCGCACGTGTCCTGCTACGAGCTGACCGTGGAGCCGGGCACGCCGCTGGCCCGCTCGGTCGCCCAGGGGAGGGTCCCCGGGCCCAGGGAGGCCGACTTCCTAGAGCAGCACGCCGGAGCGCGCGAGCTGCTCGAGGGAGCCGGACTGGCCCAGTACGAGGTCAGCAACTATGCCCGGCCCGGCCGGGAGTCTCGGCACAACCTGGGCTACTGGCGCGGGCGTCACTACCTCGCCGCCGGCTCGGGTGCCCACGGCTTCCTGGCGCCCCTTGCCGCGAGCATGCTCGGGCTCGAGGTCAGGGCGGGCGACGTCGGCGTGCGCTATTGGAACCTGCGCAGCGCGCCGACCTACATCCGGCAGGTCCTGGCCCAGGGCCATGGCCGCCGCGGCGCCGAGGGGATCGACCCTGAGCAGCGCGAGCTGGAGCGGCTCGCCTGCGGGCTACGGCTCCGGGAGGGGCTGGAGCTTGATCGCCCGGGCCAGCTCCGGCGGGCGGCCGGGCTCGCCGAGCTTGGCCTGGTCACCCTGAGGGGAAGGCGGGTGACGTCGACGGACCGGGGGATCGAGGTCCTCGACCGCCTCACCCTGGAGCTCGCGATGGCCGGGGCCGTCCCGGCCTTGGCCTAGCTCAGCCCGAAGTCGGCAGCCTGAGCCCGAAGGCGTGGGGGAGGAGCACGCCGAAGACGTAGCCGACCAGGGCGGCCGCGCCTCCCACCAGCAGGACCTGGATCCCGCCGAGCCAGAGCCGCTGACCGGTCACGGCCGCCTTGAGCACCCCGACCGCCACCAGGCCGATCCCGGAGAGGGCCAGGGACGTGACCACCGCCGGCAGGCCGGTCAGGAAGATGTAGGACAGGACCGGGAACACGGCGCCGAGGAGGAATGTGCCTGCCATGAGCAGGCCGTCCCGGACCGGGGCGTCGTGGAGCTGGCTCGAGATGCCGAGCTCCTTCTCGATATGGGTCTCCTCCCAGAGCTGGGGGTAGCGAGCCAGGGTCCGGGAGATGTCGACGGCCTCCTCCTCGGGGACCCCGCGCTCGGCCAGGATCGCCACCATCTCCTCGAGCTCCTCCTCGGGCTGGGATAGGAGCTCTCCCCGCTCCTTGTGGATCGCCTGGTGCTTCAGGTCGCGGGAGGCCGACGTCGCCAGGTAGGCCCCGGTCCCCATCGAGACCATGCCGGCAAGGGCCCCGAGGATCCCCGCGGTCAGGATGGTGGTGTGGGCGATCGCCGTCCCAGCGGTCGCGGTGGCCACCCCCGTGGTCAGGCCGAGAGTGGTCAGGAGCCCGTCCTGGACCCCGAAGACCACCTCACGGATCCCGGTCCGCCGGGCCAGCCGATCACGCTCGCTGCCCTTGGCGACGCCGAGGTGCCAGCGATCCCGGCCCGAGCGGTGCTCGGAGTCGGCGGGCAGGCTGCTCGGGCTGGCCATGGGCTGATGTTAGCCGCCGCCGTACCCCTTCTCGTCAGATCGCCTCCACTTCGATGGACAGAACGTCCGTGCTAGACTTCGGTTAGCACTCGAAGAAGTTGAGTGCTAATCAGGGCCTGAGGTAGAGCCGGCATGGACCAGCGCAAAGAGCGGATTCTGCGAGCGGTCGTATCCGATTACACCGAAACCGTGGTTCCGGTGGGGTCACATGCGCTGGCCGCCCGCTACTTCCTGGAGCTCAGCTCGGCGACCATCCGCAACGAGCTCTCCGAGCTGGTCGACGACGGCTTCCTGGCCCAGCCCCATGCCTCCGCGGGCCGGGTGCCGACCGACCGGGGCTACCGCTACTTCGTCGATTTCCTCCTGCCTCAGGAGGTGGTCGACCCCCAGCTCCGCCGCCACGTCCGCCAGGGCTTCGAGGCGGCCGAGCATGATGTCGAGGCGGTCCTCGAGGTGGCCGCCGCCATGCTCAGCCGGCTCAGCGAGAACGTGGCGGTGGTGACCGGGCCG
>DATDII010000200.1:0-12933 GCA_036521135.1 Candidatus Dormiibacterota bacterium
GGCCGACCGACGCCTGGTCGGCGCTCACATCCTCGGCGAGGAGGCCAACGAGCTGATTCACATCGCCCAGGCACTCCTCCACCGGGGCGGCACGGTCAACGAGTTCATCGATACGACCTTCAACTTCCCGACCCGCGCGGATGCCTTCAAGTACGCCGCCTACGACGGTCTGCAGCGCTTGGACGAGCGGACAGCCGGGGTCGGCTGACCGGAGACCGTCCGTCCGGCGCTCGCCGGCGAGGGCCACCTGACCTTCCTCGGCCCGGCCTCACCGAGGCTCGCTCGAGCCCTGCGGTGGCATCCCGCCAACCGGCCTGCCGGCGGCCCTCCCGGTCTTGGTGCTGCTCCGGATCCGGTCGCCGGGGGTGCGGTCAGGATCGTTCGGATCCAGGTTGGGCCGGGTGAGGTTAGGGTGAGGCCAAGTGAGCTTCTCGCGGCTGGGGCACGGCCTCGCAAGGTTCTTCGGCTCTCCCTGGGTCCGGCTGGCGGGCAGCGCCATCGCGGTCGCGCTCTTCGTCCACGGAGTGGACCTGCCCCAGGCGCTGCACCTCTTCTCCCGCCTGCGCCCCGGCTGGACCGTGCTGGCGGTGGGCCTGGCGGCCCTCTCGGTGCTGGCCAGCATCGCCGAGTGGGGCGTCCTGCTCCGGGGCGGGGGCCACCACCTGGACTGGAACTTCCTCGGGTCCTGGTACCTGAAGGGGTTGTTCGTCAACCAGGTGGTGCCGGCCGGCGTCGGCAGCGACACGGTCCGGGCGGTTCAGGTGGGCAAGCTGACCGGCCACGGGCCGATGGTGGCCTCGCTGCTGGCGAGCCGGATGGCGGGGACCCTGGCGATGTCGTGGTGGGCGCTGGCCGCCGCGATCCTGGCCCGGAACCGCCTCCATCTGCCGGTCGTCACCGGGTTTGTCATCTTCGCCGCAGTGATGATCTTGGCCTGGGCGATGGCGCTTCTATCCGACCTGGCCCGGGAGCGGATTCCAGAGCACCTCCAGCTGCTCCAGCGAGCCGGTCACTTCCTCCATCCGATGACCAGGGCGTTCGAGGGCTACCGCGGCCGACCGCACCACACCGTCGGACGCAGCATCGGCGCGGGCATCTGCGCCTGGGGTCTCAACCTCTTCTCGATGACCGCGTTTTCGTTGGCGCTGCACTCGAGCGTCTCCTGGGGGGTCTTCGCCCTGGTCCTGCCCATCGCCCTGCTCGCGACCTTCATTCCCATCTCGGCCAACGGCATCGGGGTCCGGGAAGGGGTGGTGGTTCTCCTCCTGGTCCAAGAGCACGTGGCGCTCGCCACGGCCACCGCCCTCGCCCTGTTCGTGGATCTCCAGATGCTCCCCTTCGCCATGCTGGGGGGCCTGGTCTACCTGGGCGGGTACCTGGGCCGCCGGAGGCGGGGCGAAACGGCCGACAGGGCGGCTGGGGGTGGCGCCGGGGCTAGACCGGGCGGCTCCTAGGGGTGCCGGTACGGCCGGGTGCGGAGCGGGTCAGGGGGTCGGGTCGGGTTTGGAGCTGACCAGGGGATGGCGGTCGATCGCCCTCTCGATGTCGTCTCGCCAGGTGTCAAGGTCGAGCGAACCGCCCCGGCTCCGGACCCGGATGGGATAGCCCAGCTCGCTGCTGAGCTTGCGGCTGGCCAGCCTAGATGCCCGCCGGACGGAAACCCAGATCAGGGGGATGGCCAGCGCCGAATAGACGACGCAGAGGCTCCAGAGGCCGATGGCGGCGATCTGAAGGGTGCCCCGGTCGAGCACGGCCATGGCTATCGCGGCGCAGCCGAAGAGCAGGGGCAGCACCAACGAGCGGGTGAGACGGCGCCGGTGGAGGCACGAGCGGTAGGCGTCTCGGCCGATCAGGGAGACCAGGACCGGGCGCCTGCCCGGAGGGCGACGCCCCCTGGCCTCGGAGGGGGCGGGGAGGGGGCTACCGGACACTGCGCGCCCCGGTTCGCGGGGCCGACCTAGACCTGGGGCGGCCCGGCGCCGGGACGGGGTCAGGCGGGCCGGGACCGTGCCGCTGGGGGGTCACCTGACGGAGTCTAGATGGAGGTCTGCTACCAACCTTGACCCAGGAATCTCTCAGCTCGATGTGGCACCCTACCGGGGTGACTTTGCCTGCTCCCGACGCCGTCTCCGGCCCGGGCTCGGTGCCGGCGGTCAATCCCGGTCAGGTGGTCCCGTCGGCCGATGGCCGGAGCTCGTTTGGCGCAGCCGTGATCGGGGTGCGCCGCGTCGCATCGCGGCCGCGGATCAACAAGATGCTCCGTTACGCGATCACCTCAGGGGTGTCGACGGGGATCAGCGAGGTCACCCTCCTCGCTCTCTACGCGAACGGCTTTCTGGGGGCGACCGGGTCGTCCGTGGTGGCCAATCTGGCGGGCACGATCCCGTCTTACCTGATGAGCCGGTACTGGATCTGGCCTGAGGCTGATCGCAGCGGAACGGCGCGCCAGATGGGGCTCTACTGGGCGACCGCCGCCGTCAGCCTGGTTCTCTCCGCCGCCGGGACCAGCATGGCCGCGGCCCACGCCCCGGCCGGCCACGGCGCCCACGTGATCGTCGTCGGGGTCGCCTATGTCGGGACCTACGCCGTGCTCTGGGTCGCCAAGTACCTGGTCTACCAACACCTGGTCTTCCGCGGCGCGGGGGACAAGCGGCCCTGAATCCCGGTCAGCCTCAGGCGGCCGAGCGCCCTCCCGAACCGAGCTGTTCGGGGCGCCGGCCCCGGGCCTGCTGCCCCTGGAGCCTCGCCACCGTCTGGGGCCGCCCGTACCAGTAGCCCTGGCCGAACTCGGGACCGAGCGCCTTGATGGTCGCCGCCTCACCCCGCGTCTCCACGCCCTCGGCGATCAGGCGACACCCGGTCGCCTGGGCAAAGTGGCGCATCGCAACGACCATTGCCTGGCGTCCCAGGTCCTTGTCGATGCCCCGGACCATGCCTATGTCGAGCTTGACGAAGTCGGGCTGGAGCTCGATCACGTGGGCGAAGTTGGCGGTCCCGGCGCCGGCGTCGTCGACCGCGGTCAGGACATCGCCCAGCTTGGCCAGGGCAGCCCGGGCCGCAGGGTAGTCACGGATCACCTCGTGCTCGGTTACCTCGAGCACCAGCTGGCGGCCAGAGGAGCGCAGGGCCCGCCGCAGGCGCTCAGGTTCCTCGAGCAGACGGGGCGAGACGTTGAGGTCGAGCCAGCGTCCCTTGGGCAGTGACCGGGCAGCTGAGAGCGCCTGCTTGACCGCGGCCAGCTCCAGCTCCCAACCGAGGCCGGCGTCCCAGGCGGTAGCGAACATGGTGTCGGGCGGCTCGCCGTCGTCGAAGCGGGTCAGCGCCTCGTAACCGACCACTGTGCCGCTGGCCAGGTCCACGATCGGCTGGAAGACGGGGTGCCAGGCGCCCCGGTCGACGATGTCAAGGAGCCTGCAGCGGACGCGCTCCCGGGCCCGGTCCGCCTCCAGTTGCTGAGCGAACAGGGCGCTCGCGGCGGCGCCGAACTCGGCGATCACCGGCAGCCGCCGGCCCGGACCCGCCCCCGAGCCGTCCTGATCCCCGAGCGAGACCACCACCAGGAGCCCGATCACCTCGTCCTGGTGGCGCAGCGGGGCGTAGGAGGCGCGGCTCAGGTGGGCCGCCTCCAACTCCCTGCCGTAGGCGCCGTCCTCGTCCCGGGCCATCCAGGGCTCCGACCAAGGTCCTCCCCGGGCCCGCTCGGCGAGATAGGCTGCCCGGCTCCTGGGAAGGCGCGGGCCGCCGCTGAGGGCGATCTGGCGGGACGCCTCGTACGAGATCACTGTGGCGCCCGCCTGGGAGTCGAACAGGATCAGGGCTGAGATGTCGACGCCGCTCAATCCCCGGAGCTCGCGGCAGATGTTGGCTGCCGTCTCGGCCACGGTTTCTCCGAGGTGAAGTCGCCCCAGCGCCCCGGCGACCTCGGCCCGCTCTTGCAGCTGGCCCTGGAGCTCGGTGAAGGAGGAGCGTTCCTGGGCAAGGTCCTGGCCCAGGAGGGCGAGCCCGACCGGCCGGCCAGCGTCGTCCCGGAGCGGGCTTGCGCTGATCGCCACCGGTCTTGAGCCCGTCGCCGTCACCAGTTCGGCATTGACGGGCTTCTGGAGGGTGGCCTCGGCCAGGCGGTCGACCGGGCTGCGGCCGGCCGAGTCCGGATCGAGGCGGATCACTTCACCCACCGGTCGACCGGTGAGATCGTCCGGGCCGCATCCCATGAGCAGCGCCAGGACCGGGTTGGCGTAGGCGATTTGGCCGTCGAGGTCCACTGTGGCCGCGAGCAGCTCGATCCCGCCCAGCATCTGGCGCAGGTGACCTTGAGCCTGACGCAATCCCCCCGTCGGGCGAAGCACGCCCAGGATCGAGTCGTCCTCAAGACGCTGCTCGCGGACCTCGACCTGGGTCACCGACTGGTCCTTGCGCAGCACCTCGGCGAGGGTGACCGTCGAGGTCTGAGATCGGGCCGACGAGATCCGAGCCAGGTCTCTGGACCGGTCCTTGGCCGGGATCAGCTCGGCGACGGGCAGCCCGATCAGCTCCTCCCGGGCGTAACCGGTGAGCACCAGGGCAGCCTGGTTGGCCTCCATCACCTGGAGCGATCTCCCGGCCAGGAGGAAGACCGCGTCCGTGGTCTGGGCCGCCAGCAGTTGGTAGCGGGAGTCGCCGACCCTCCGGGAGGCGGTCTTGGCGGCACCGGCCGATGCCCGCCCAGCGCGGGCTTGGCGAAGCACTCTCGGGGTACGGCTCCCGGAGGTGCTCTCAGCGACTTCAGCCGAGATCGCTCTGGCCAGTGCTCTCGTCACCACCCCAACCTAGGTGGTGGCCGGCCCGGGCCCATCGCCAACCCGTTACAGATCGAGCCATGCTCGGCAACGCTGTCCGGCCAGCTCGCCTCCCGGCCGCACGAGCCCCGCCTTCTCTCCGGCCGGTTTGACCGGTTCCGGGCCGGGGGCTATACTCAGCCCAGCTCGGCTCGGCCGGGCGTTTATTTTGTCTGGAGACTTTGACCTTGCCCGCGACCATCATCACCTTGCAGTGCGGTCAGTGCCACGAACGCAACTACACGACCCAGAAAAACAAGCGCAACGACCCCGACCGGGTCGAGTTGCGCAAGTACTGCCGGCGCTGTCGCCAGCACACGGCTCATCGCGAGACCAAGTAGAGGCCATCACCGGGACTCAAAGGGGCGTAGCTCAGCTGGTAGAGCAGCGGTCTCCAAAACCGCAGGTCGCGCGTTCGAATCGTGCCGCCCCTGCAGATACTCGGGATCGGCCTAGAGGAGCGAATTTTGGCCAACGTCGCCCGGGAGGACCGGCCCGACGCCAGCGAGGGTGGCTATCTCCGCGAGGTGTGGAGCGAGCTGCGCAAGACGGTCTGGCCGACCTGGCCCGAGCTACGCCAGATGACCGGAGTGGTTATCGTCACCGTCGTCCTGCTGGGAACCTTCCTTGGCCTTCTGGACTTCGGGCTGACGTCGCTCCTCCGCCCGCTCTACACGGCGACATCGACGTCGACCGCGACCCCGACCCCGACGCCGGCGGCGACCACGACACCGAGCCCGTCCGCGTCGCCGACCGCGACCGCCAGCCCGTAGACCTCAGAATGGACCGATTGGGAGCCCCGAAGTGAGCGTTGCCAAAACCACCGAAGCCGCCGAGCCAGCCAGCTGGTACGTCATCCACGCCTACTCCGGCCACGAGGAGAAGGTCAAGGCCAACCTGCTGAAGCGGGTCGAGTCGATGGACATGCACGACAAGATCTTCGACGTGATGGTGCCCACCGAGGACGTCATCGAGATCAAGGACGGGCAGCGTCGGCACGTGGCCAAGCGGATCTTCCCGGGCTACATCCTGGTCCAGATGGTGATGTCGGACGAGTCCTGGTACGTGGTCCGGAACACCCCCGGGGTGACCAGCTTCGTGGGCTCCGGGACCCGGCCGGTGCCGCTCCAGGAGTCGGAGGTGCGGGTCATCCTTCACCAGGTCGAGAAGGAGCCCCAGACCAAGGTTCACGTCGAGTTCAACGTGGGCGACTCGGTTCGGGTGGTCGACGGCCCCTTCACCGACTTCCACGGCAAGGTGGGGGAGATCAACCCCGAGAAGGGCAAGCTCAAGGTGATGGTCAACATGTTCGGCCGGGAGACCCCGGTCGAGCTCGACCTGCTCCAGGTCGAGCGGCTGCGTTAGGGGGCTAGCAGGTGGGCAAGAAGAAGGTCAAGGCGGTGCTCCGGCTCAACATCGAGGCGGGCAAGGCGACCCCCGGCTACCCGATCGGGCCCGCCCTGGGCCAGCACCAGGTCAACATCATGGAGTTCTGTCGGTCCTACAACGAGCAGACCGAGTCCCAGGCCGGGCTCGTCATCCCGGCCGAGATCACCATCTTCGAGGACCGCACCTTCACCTTCATCACCAAGACGCCGCCCACGACCGACCTGATCAAGAAGGCGATCGGGATCGAGAAGGGGTCGGCCAAGCCACCTCGGGAGGAGGCGGGGGAGCTCAGCCACGAGCAGGCGCTGGCGATCGCCCGGACCAAGCTTCCCGACGTGAACGCGACCGACCTCGAAGCGGCCGCCCGGATGGTCGAGGGCACGGCCCGCTCCATGGGTGTCAAGGTAGGCAGCTGAAACCAACCGCAAGCTGTGGGAGGGCGCCCCTGGCGTCCGCTTGAACCACGGGAGGACTCGGATGACAGCCAGGCACGGCAAGAAGTACATGGCGGCCCTCAAGCTGCTCGAGGAGGACGAGCATGTCGCCCCCCGGGACGGGGTCCGCCTGGTCAAGGCGGTCAACACCTCGAGGTTCCCCGGCACCGTCGAGCTCCACGCTCGGCTCGGAGTCGACCCCCGCCACGCCGACCAGATGGTGAGGGGCAGCGTGGTCCTGCCCCACGGCACCGGCAAGGTCCGCCGGATCATCGTCTTCGCCCAGGGGGAGAAGGAGCGCGAGGCGAGGGAGGCGGGGGCTGAGGTCATCGGCGGGGAGGATCTGGTCAAGCGGGTCCAGGACGGGTTCCTTGACTTCGATGTCGCCCTGGCCACCCCGGACTTGATGGGCTCGGTGGGCCGGCTCGGCAAGGTGCTCGGGCCCAGGGGCCTGATGCCCAACCCCAAGGCAGGCACGGTCACCTTCGACATCGCCCGGGCGATCCGGGACGTCCAGGCCGGCAGGGTCGAGTTCCGGGTGGACCGCTACGGGATCATCCATGTCCCGGTCGGCAAGACCAGCTTCGAGGACGACGCCCTCTTCGAGAACCTGTCGGCCATGCTCGAGGCGATCGTCAAAGCCAAGCCCTCCGCCGCCAAGGGCGCCTACATCAGGGCCGCATACCTGGCTCCGTCGATCGGTCCAAGCGTCAAGCTCGACCCGGTCCTGGCCGGGCGCCTGACTTCGGCGTAGAGCGCCGGGTATACTCAGCCTTCGTCCGAAGTTACGACTCGGTGGAGCCGAAGACCGCGGGGGCAGCAGCTGCTCAAAAGCCCACCCCGCGCAGGTGACCGGGATCTGACCGCCTGGCCCGTCCAGCGCCGGTGCTGTCCCCTCGCCTGAGCCCCGGCCCCGACCGGTCGGGAGGTGCAGGAAGAGATGGCCGAGACGAGCCGGCGGGGCGCCGCCGTGATCCCTGAGGCGAAGCAGCGCCAGGTCGCCGACCTGGCCGAGAAGCTTGGCCGGATGCGGAGCGCGGTGCTCAGCGACTACCGCGGTCTGAGCGTGGTCCAGCTGGAGGAGCTCCGCGCCTCCTTGCGCGAGGCCGGGGTCGACTACCTGGTGCTCAAGAACACCCTCGCCCGCAGGGCCGGCGGCGAAGCCGGGCTGAGCGAGCTCGACCCCCAGCTTGTCGGTCCCACGGCCATCGCCATCAGCTACGAGGACATCTCGGCGCCGGCGCGGCTGCTGATCGAGTACGCCCGGGCCAACCGGCGGCCGGACATGGTCCGGGGAGGCATCGCCGAGGGCCAGATCCTCAACCCGAGTGAGGTCCGCCAGTTGGCTGACCTACCCCCCCGCGACGTGCTGATCGCCCAGCTCCTCGGGGTGCTGGAGGCGCCGGTCGCACAGCTGGTCGGCCTGTTCGACGCCCCGACCACTGCCTTGGTCGGTCTCCTCGACGCCCAGGCCGAGGCCGTCGGCGGGGCCGCCTGATCGATCGAGTCAATACAGAACTGAAGTAGCGCTGGAGGAGAAGCAGAGATGGCCAAGGTGAGCGTGGAAGACTTCGTCGAGTCGCTGGGTACCTGGACGGTCCTGGACCTGGTCAACGCCAAGAAGCAGATCGAGGAGACCTACGGCATCACCGCCGCCCAGCCGGTGGCGGCGGTGGCGGCACCGGCGGCGGCGGGCGAGGCGCCGGTGGAGGAGCAGACCGAGTTCTCCGTCATCCTGACCGCTGCTGGCGACCAGAAGATCGCCGCGATCAAGGCGGTCCGGGAGATCACCGGGCTGGGACTGAAGGAGGCCAAGGACGTGGTCGACAGCGCTCCCAAGCCGGTCAAGGAGGGCGTCAGCCGCGAGGAGGCGGAGGCCGTCGCCAAGAAGATTCAGGAGGCTGGCGCCACAGCGGAAATCAAATAGCGGCGCCAGCGTCCCCAGCGGGGCTGGGCCGGTCGTCGCAGCGGCGGCGTCCCGGTCGCACATGTGGTAACATTTCCGTTCCGCCACCTGTGAAGTTCACCGTATGTCCGCGCTTGCCTGGAGAACTTTAGCCCATGCCCCAACTTCGTGCTGCCTTGCCTGCTGCGCCCTCACGCCTCAGCTACGGGACCATCCCCGAGATGCTCGAGGTGGGCAATTTGATCGAGACCCAGCTGAACTCCTTCCGCTGGTTCGTGGAGGCCGGGCTGCGCGAGCTCTTCGACGAGATCAACCCGATCACCGACTACACGGGCAAGAACTACGAGCTCCGCTTCCTCGACTACAGCTTCGGTGAGCCCAAGTTCGACCAGGAGGAGTGCCGCAATCGCGACATGACCTTCGCCGCCCCGCTGCGGATCATGACCCGGCTCCACATCAAGACCGGCGAGAACGCGGGCGAGATCAAGGAGTCCGAGGTCTACCTCGGCGACTTCCCGATGATGACCGAGCAGGGCACCTTCCTCGTCAACGGGACCGAGCGGGTGGTGGTCAGCCAGCTGGTCCGCTCGCCCGGGGTCTACTTCACCGCCGGGCCCGAGCACCCGGTGACCGGGCGGCCCCTCTACGCGGTCAAGTTCATCCCCAACCGGGGTGCCTGGCTCGAGATCGAGACCTCCAACAAGGATGTGCTCACCGCCAAGATCGATCGCAAGCGCAAGTTCCAAGCGACCACCCTGATCCGGGCCCTTGGCTATCCCAGCGACGACGACATCCGCCATTTCTTCCAGGACGTCGACGTCGACCCCGAGCACAAGTACGTCGACGCCACCTTGGAGAAGGATCCGAGCCACGACGTGAACGAGGCCCTGATCGAGCTCTACCGCAAGATCCGGCCCGGGGACCCGCCCACGGTGGAGAACGCCCGGAACCTGCTCCAGGCTCTCTTCTTCAACCCCCGCCGCTTCGACCTGGGCCGGGTCGGGCGCTTCAAGCTCGACAAGCGCCTGGGCATCCCCGAGGCGGAGGCGCGCCGACGCGCCGAGGAGCGCGAGCTCCGGGTGCTCGCCCATGAGGACTTCATCAACATCATGCGCCGGCTGATCCAGCTCAACAATGGCCAGGGCGAGCCCGACGACATCGACCACCTCGGCAACCGCCGGGTGCGCGCCGTCGGCGAGTTGCTCCAGAACCAGTTCCGCACCGGCCTGCTCCGGATGGAAAGGATCATCAAGGAGCGGATGACGATCTGCGACGCCACCACGGTGACGGCGGCCTCGCTGATCAACGCCCGGCCGGTGGTGGCCGCGATCAAGGAGTTCTTCGGCTCGAGCCAGCTCTCCCAGTTCATGGACCAGACCAACCCGCTTTCCGAGCTGACCCACAAGCGCCGGCTGTCGGCGCTCGGTCCGGGCGGCCTCTCAAGGGAGCGGGCGGGGATGGTGGTCCGCGACGTCCACCACAGCCACTACGGCCGGATCTGCCCGATCGAGACGCCCGAGGGACCCAACATCGGCCTGATGGGCTCGCTGGCGACCTTCGCCCGGGTCAACGACTTCGGCTTCATCGAGACCCCCTTCCGCCGCGTCTACCGCCACATCGACGTGGCAAAGGACGCCGGGCTGCTCCTGGGCCGGGTGCTGGACCAGGCAGCCGCCGGGGTGGCGGCCGGGACCAGGCTCGATCCCGCCGCGGTCAAGAAGCTGGAGAAGGCCAAGGTGGGGGAGGTCGCCATCCGACCCTGGGTCAGCACCGAGATCCAGTTCCTCTCGGCCGACGAGGAGGACAAGTACACCGTCGCCCAGGCCAACGCGCCGGTGTCGCCCGAGGGTGACTTCCTGGTGCCCCACACCCCGGCCCGGACCCGGCACACCTTCAAGGACGTGCCCGTCACCGAGGTGGACTGGGTCGACGTCTCGCCCAAGCAGACGGTGTCGGTGGCGACGGCGATGATTCCCTTCCTGGAGCACGACGACGCCAACCGGGCCCTGATGGGCTCCAACATGCAGCGCCAGGCGGTCCCGCTGATCAGCACCGACTCCCCCGTGGTCGGCACCGGCATGGAGGTCTACGCGGCCAAGGACAGCGGCGAGCTGATCGTGGCCAAGTCGGCGGGAACGGTGGTCGGCGTCAACGTGCCCCTGGCCGACGTCACCTCCGACTCGGTCCAGATCGTTCGCAGCGGCCAGGACAGCGGGCTCGGCATCCTCTTCAAGCCGGACGGCAAGGGCCCCGAGGTCTGGTACGGCGTGCACAAGTTCGTCCGCAGCAACCAGGGCACCTGCCTCAGTCAGCGGATCGTGGTCAGCCCGGGCGACCACGTCGAGGCGGGCACGGTCCTGGCCGACGGGCCCTCGACCGACCGGGGCGAGCTGGCCCTGGGTCAGAACGTCCTGGTCGCGTTCATGCCCTGGGAGGGCTACAACTACGAGGACGCCATCCTGATCAGCGAGTCGGTGGTGCGGGAGGACAAGTACACCTCGATCCACATCGAGGAGTTCGAGGTTGAGGTCCGCGAGACCAAGCTCGGCCCCGAGGAGGTCACCCGCGAGCTCCCCAACGTCGGCGAGGAGAGCCTGCGCAACCTCGATGAGCGGGGCATCGTCTACGTCGGGGCCGAGGTCGCCCCGGGGGACATCTTGGTCGGCAAGACCACTCCCAAGGGGGAGTCGGAACTGTCCGCCGAGGAGCGCCTCCTCCGCGCCATCTTCGGGGAGAAGGCGAAGGAGGTCCGGGACAGCTCGCTCCGGGTTCCCCATGGCGAGCGGGGCGTCGTCGTCGACGTCAAGCACTTCAGCCGGTCCAACAAGGACGAGCTCCCAGCTGGGGTCAACGAGCTGATCCGGATCTACGTCGCTCAGAAGCGCAAGATCAGCCAGGGAGACAAGATGGCCGGGCGCCACGGCAACAAGGGCGTCATCGCCCGGATCCTCCCGATCGAGGACCTGCCCTTCCTGCCCGACGGCACCCCGGTCGAGATCGTGCTCAACCCCCTGGGCGTGCCCAGCCGGATGAACCTGGGCCAGGTCCTGGAGACCCACCTGGGCTGGGCCGCCGAGGCCCTCGGCATTAAGGTGGCGACCCCGGTCTTCGACGGGGCCTCGGAGGCGCAGATCGAGGACGAGCTGGAGCGGGCGGGCCTGCCCCGGGACGGCAAGGTCGTGCTCCGCGACGGCCGCTCCGGCGAGGCCTTCGACCAGCCGGTCACGGTCGGGATCATCTACATGATGAAGCTGGCCCACCTGGTCGAGGACAAGATCCACGCCCGGAGCACCGGCCCCTACAGCCTGGTGACCCAGCAGCCCCTCGGAGGCAAGGCCCAGTTCGGAGGCCAGCGCTTCGGCGAGATGGAGGTCTGGGCCCTCGAGGCCTACGGCGCGAGCCACATACTCCAGGAGATCCTGACTATCAAGTCCGACGACATCGTGGGCCGGGTCAAGGCCTACGAGGCGATCGTCAAGGGCGACAACACCCTCGATGCCGGCATCCCCGAGTCGTTTCGGGTGCTGGTCAAGGAACTCGAGGGACTCGCCCTCGGCGTCGAGATCATGTCCGAGAACGAAGAGCAGATCGTGTTCACCGAGGACGACATGCCCGACATGCCCCTGGGGCTGGGCATCAACCTGGAACGCGACGAGCGCGACGACGCCGAGGACATCAGCAGATAGGCGTGGCCCTCATCCCAAATCTTTCCCGGGGGCCCCAGCCGGCCCCCGCCGCGACTCCCACCCACCCCTTCGCCAGGAGGCGGACAAGCCTTGCTCAAGCTTGAGAATTTCGATGCCCTGAAGCTCTCCCTCGCCAGCCCGGAGATGATCCTCTCCTGGTCCCACGGCGAGGTGACCAAGCCGGAGACCATCAACTACCGCACGCTCAAGCCGGAGCGGGACGGACTCTTCTGCGAGAAGATCTTCGGGCCCACCAAGGACTGGGAGTGCCACTGCGGCAAGTACAAGCGCTACCGCTACAAGGGGATCATCTGCGACAAGTGCGGCGTCGAGGTCACCCGCAGCAAGGTGCGCCGTGAGCGCATGGGCCACATCAAGCTGGCCTCGCCGGTGTCGCACGTCTGGTACTTCAAGGGCATCCCCTCGCGCATGGGGCTGCTGCTCGACATGAGCCCGCGCAACCTCGAGAAGGTGCTGTACTTCGCCAACTACATCGTCACCTCGATCGATGAGAAGGCGCGCGCCGACCTCGTCGCCAAGCTCGACCCCGACACCGACGAGCGCGTCGTCGCGCTGCGCGAGAAGGTCGAGTCCGGCGACACCGGCCAGGAGGACGACCTGCGCACGCGCATCGCCGATCGCGAGGCGCGCCTCGCCGAGGAGCGGACGTCTCTCGATGCCGAGCGCGAGCAGCGTGTCACCGC
>DATDII010000201.1:0-2089 GCA_036521135.1 Candidatus Dormiibacterota bacterium
CGCGGCCGGCCTCAGGCCCCCGCCGTTCCGAAGCGCCGGCCTCGAGGAGCACCAACCGGAGTGAAGCCGGACCGGTCCGGCCGCCCAGCCCCGGCCCCGGTGAGGGGACGGTTGCATGCCAACGGCCCGCCGGTTATGCTGGCGCCAGCTCGCGTGTCACCACACGCAACGTCATGAATACCGTCCTAGAAAGACCTCAAGCCGCCGCGAGCACGCTGGAAGACCTTGGTCGCCAGCATCTCGACGCCCTGGTCACGTTCGCCCTCCACCTCACTGGCACCCCTGAGGATGCCGTGGAGTACGTGATCGCTGGCTTGTTTCACGCACGGCACTTTCCGGCCGCCGCGCTGGAGCGGGATGGTCGGGCGATTCTCTACCGAGCGATCACCCGGGCGGCCCGCCAGAACCAGCACTACCCTCCGCAGCGGCGCGGGGTGGCACGCCTCTTCGCCAAACGGCCGGCCATGATCAGCCTGGGCGCAACCGGCTCGGACGCGGCCCGGATCAACACCGCCAAGCGTGCCCTTCTGGCCACGGAATTCAGCCGGCGGGCGGCACTCTTGCTCCGTGACCTGGTCAAGCTCTCCTACCGCGAGATCGGCGTGGCGATGGAGTGCTCGCCGGAGGCGGCCTCGCGCTTGGTCGCCTCAGCACGTCGCGAATTTGGCAGTATTTATCGCGACATCTCCATATGAAGTGCAGCCTCCTCACCCTCAGCTGTGCCCTCGACGGCGAGTTGTCTCGGGAGCGCCAGCTCGAGCTGGACGCGCACCTGATCACCTGCGATCGCTGCAAGACCGGCATGCGCTACCTGCGCGACGAGACCGAGCGAATCTCCCTCTTGGCGCCGGTCCGGCTGCCCGGCGCGACCGCAACCGCGCTGCTCGAGCGCTCCCGGGTCTTGGTCGGGGCGCCCGCGTCGGCGGACGAGCAGTCGCCCTCCGGCGAAGGCCCTGCTGACCAGGAGGTCAGCCCACGGTCCGCCCCCGACCCCTTCGGCGCCATCGGCATTGGGAGCGCGATCCTCGATCTGCCTCTGGCCTCCGAGCCCCTGGCCGTTCCCCTGGACGACGCTCCCGAGGACGCCCCGCCCGCGCTCCAGCGGGGCAGCTCGTTCGAGGCCGAGGAAGCCGATCGTTCTGACGCCGAAGCTCTTGCCCCGGTGCCCGAGGACCTCTGGCTGGCCGAGGGCCCCGAGGAGGTCGCCCCACCTGCCGAGGACGCGGAACCGGTGGCGCCGCCGGCGGACGAGCCCACTCGGGATGAGGTCGCGATCCCGGAGACGGTTTTTGCCGAGGACAATCTGAGCCAGGATCCCGCCCCCGAGCCGGCCCCTGCGGAGGAGGAGGCCCTGGGCGGGCCAGCTTGGGATAGTCCCCACCCGGTCGTGGCCGAGCCGATCGTCCCCGACCCGGAGGATGAGGTCCCCGCGGAGGCGGCGGCCGGCGACCCAGCCCTAGTTGAGGACGCCGACTCGCGGCCGAGTTCGATCGTGGTCCCAGGTTGGGAGCCCGCGACCGAGCTGAAGATGCCCTGGACGGACATCCCGCTCGCCAGGCCTGCCGCAGACACCTGGGCCCCCGACCTCTCCCCGGCCGAGAAAGTGCCCGGCGAACGCGCGTCCGTGCCCCCGGTCACCCCTTTCGCAGCACCCCCGCCGCCCACCCGGCCGGCTGCCGCCGCCGTCCCGGGGCTGCAGGCCGACCGCAAGTTGGAGGCCGTCACCGGCAGCGTGCCCAGGCGCGGCCCGAGCGGCGGGTCGAGGCGCCCGGTACGGCCCGCGCCGGCAGGGAACCAGCCTGAGCCGCGGAGCTGGACTCGAACAGGGCTGATCGCGGTCGCGGCCCTCGCGGTGGTGCTGATCGGGTGGAACCTGACCCATGGCAGCTCCCCCGCCTCGGTCAACCACCCGAAGGGCCAGGCGACGCCGATCGTCTCCACCCAACCCAGCCCCTCTGGGGGCGCCAGTCCAGCGGCAACGCCCAGCCCCTTGGCCCTGACCAACTCCCAGACCGTGGGCGGCGGCGGCGGCGGGTATCAATTGCAGACGGTCCGCTACGGCGTCCATGGCTCCCAGTTCTGGGTCGTC